>PWSL01000408.1 GCA_003563255.1 Desulfonatronospira sp.
TGGGCAGCAGGAGGCCCGGAACCCTGATGAAGACGTAGTGGACGCCGATTATACTGAGGTCAATGACAAGAAATAAAATGTCTTGACAGTTGCTTGAACCAATTCCTATTCTAGCCCGGGTCAAAATTGACCCGGGCTTTTTTATTTCTGTGGTTATACCAGCTGGGCAGTCAATAATTATCGTACAAAACTATCACTACAGCGACACATTATTTAAGCTTGAAGGGGACTGGCTCTCCCCGCATTTTTTTTCAGTAATGATCTTTACTTCAGTTAAAAATAAGTGCGGGGAGAGCCAGTCCCCGGAGGTCAGTCATAAGTTTCGCTGTAGTGTTAACTCAAAACTTTTAACTCGCAAGCGATGTACCAAACACGATTGATTATATATGCTCTGGTCCTTTTCTTGCTGGCTGGATGCGCCGGCAAAAGAGTGATCCCGGATGATCCCCCCAGGCCGGATCTACAGCACAGGGCCGCCCAGGCCTGGGATAGAGGCGAGCATATCCACGCCCAGGATATGTACACCCGTCTTCTGGATAAGTTCGAACTGGAAAAGGAAAAGGAAGTCCAGGCCTGGAAAAGACTGGCCATAAGTGCGGGCAAAAACCGTGATTACCGGACCTGTCTGCAGTCTCTGCAAAACTGGGCCCGACTGGATCCCGCTGCAGAAAACACCTGGCAGTGGCACCATTACCATTCTCTTGCCATCAGGAACCTGGAAAGCGAGCAGCATTACGTCCGCTACCTGGACAGGCTTATATGGGATGAGGACGTTTTTTTTGACATAAGGCTGAATGCCGCCAGGAAACTGACAGAGCATCACCTGGACAGCCGCAGGTATCAGGAGGCCGCGCAGACCCTGACAAACATCTACGGCCTTGCCTTTACTGATGAGCAGAGGGCCGGCCTTGAAAAATTCGGCGCCAGGCTCTTTCTGAACATGGAACTGCAGGAACTGCGGGATGCAGCCTCTTTCCTGGACCACGAAAAAAAGCTGTTTTTTCCATACAACCTCTTCTGGTGGGCTTATCATAATCAAAGGCTGCAGGAAGATACCGACAGATGGCAATCCATCCGGCCGGTGCTGCAGGAGATCGCCCGGGAAAGTCAGTTGGTTGATCGCAGAGCCTTGACCGAGGACCTGGACCGGTGGGAAAAGAAGCTTGGCAAGCCCTCCCCTGAAATCGCCCTGCTTCTCCCCCTGAGCCACCAGTACTCCAATGTAGGCTGGAAGGTCATGCGCGGGGCCGGCCTGGCCCACTGGGACCTGCTCACAAGCGGCACAGAGGTCAGGGTTAACACCATAAACACCAATAACCCCGGGTGGCTTGACGAACTCAAACAGATGGACAATGTTTCCCTGGCAGGCGGCCCCCTGTCGAGACAGGACTGGGACAGCATCAGGGAGGCGGGCCTGCATGAGGAAATGGTATTTCTTACTTTTCTGCCATCAATGGAAAAGGAGGGCAGTCAGGGCTGGCGTTTTTTCCCCAGTGCCAGAGATCAGGTCCGGTCTTTGCTTCAATTCAGCACCAAAGGCATGAATATCCGGAACTATGCTGTTCTTTATCCCGAAGAAGATTTCGGCCGGGCCTATGCCGAGACATTCTGGGAAGAAGCCCGGGGAAAGGATGTACAAGTAAAAGGCATGATGAGCTACCCCACAGACGATCATGCCGGTTGGAACCGCATTGTCTCTTCCTTGCTGGGCACCTCTGCGTCAACCAGCCGGTATTTAAGCCCTGACCCGGGGTTTGATGCCGTATTCATTCCCGACACCCTGGGCCGGGCCCAGGGCCTGGTACCGCGGTTTTTCTATTTCAATGCGGAGCACCTGGTCTTTCTGGGACCCATGCTCTGGTACCAGGGTTACGAGCCTGAAACCCTGGAGCAGCAGTTCTTCACCCTGGCCCTCAGCACCGGGGCCTGGGACAGCCACAGCCGGCTGGAGCCGGCCATGGAGCTAATCACCGGACTTCGGGACACCCTCCAGGGAGAGGCTGACTTCTGGGTGGCCCTGGGCTATGATTTTGTGCGTTTTGCTTCCAGACTTGGAGACATGCCTCTCCCCGGGGATAATGAAAAGGTAAACCGGATTTTGTCCCACAACCGGTTCAACTCCTGGAGCATGGCCCCCATCAGCTGGGACAGTTACGGCAAGGCCTCCCAGGACCTGTTCGTGTTTCAGATGGACAGCCATCAGCTGCAGCCCGCGGATCCGGAGAGCCTGCAATGGATGATTGAATCCAGAAAACAACGCCGGGCCATGTGGCTGGAAAGAATAAGGGGACAGCAAAGACAGGAGCAGGAACCTTAGACTTATTCCTGAAACCCTGTCATAAAATACAAGAAGTTGTTATCAGTTATTTGTTATCACTACAGCGACACTTATTTATTGACCTCCGGGGACTGGCTCTCCCCGCACTTATTTTTATAATGCCGTCAAACATCCTTCAGAAAAAGGTTTGGGGGTGCCTGTCCCCAATTTAGACAGGTGGAAAAGTTTTATAAATTTTGCTGTAGTGATAACAGACAACGGACAATAGATAATTGACACCTCAGGAGTATGCAACCGTGAACATCGACAAGGAATACGTAACCAGGATAGCTTCCCTGGCCAGGCTGGAAACATCCCCGGACCAGGCTGAAAAATTCGCAGCCCAGTTCCGGGACATCATCGGCTACATGGACAGTCTCAACCTCGTGGACACCACCGGTGTGGAGCCCTTCTACTCCCCTTCGGAAAACATTTCCGTACTGCGCGAGGATGAAAGGCGGGCAACCTGCCGGCGCCGTGAGATCCTGGCCAATGCTCCGCGCCACGACGGAGAATACTTTATTGTCCCTAAAATAATCCAAAGGTGAATTCAGTGTATAAAGATACCAGAACACTCATCGCAACCAGGCGGCTATTGCAGGACGGCCAGGTCAAGGTTTCAGAGGTGATTCAGGAATGCCTGAACAATATCTGCAAGACCGAGCCCACACTCAAGGCACTGCTGAACATCCAGGAAGAACAGGCTATGGAGCAGGCCCGGGAAATGGACCGCCAGGGTCCGGACACAAACAAACCCCTGTGGGGCATTCCCATGACCATCAAGGACGCCATCTGCACCCGGGACATGCCAACAACCTGCGGTTCCAGAATCCTGGCAAACTTTACCCCGGGCTATGACGCAACACTGGTGCATCGCCTCAAAGAGGCCGGGGCCGTTATCCTGGGCAAGACCAACCTGGACGAGTTCGCCATGGGCTCTTCCACTGAAAATTCGGCTCTGCAGACCACACATAACCCCTGGGATCTCTCCCGGGTTCCAGGCGGTTCCAGCGGAGGCTCTGCTGCTTCCATGGCTGCACTGCAGTCCCTGGGTTCCATCGGCACCGATACCGGCGGTTCTATCCGCCAGCCGGCGTCCTTTTGCGGGGTGGTGGGCATGAAGCCCACATACGGCCGGGTCTCCAGGTACGGTCTGGTGGCTTTTGGCTCCTCTCTGGAACAGGCCGGGCCCATTACAACCTGTGTCCCGGACTGCGCTGCTCTCATGAGCGTCATCTCTGGACACGACCTTCTGGATTCTACTTCTTCAGCTGCCCCGGTCCCGGATTATTTAGGTGCTCTGGAGCGAAGAAATGACCTTAAAGGCCTGCGTATAGGCCTGCCGGCCCAGTACTGGGAGAAAAAAATGAGTCCGGAAGTGTACACGGCCTGCAATCATGCCATGCAGACCGCCCGGGACGCCGGCGCTGAAACCGTTACCGTGGATCTGCCCCATGCCGGTCATGCAGTGGCTGCCTATTACATTATTGCCATGGCCGAGGCCTCCTCCAACCTGGCCCGCTATGACGGGGTCAGGTACGGCTATCGGGACATGGAAGCCACGGAACTTTTGGACATGTACCGTCGCACCAGATCCAGGGCCCTGGGGGAAGAAGTCCAGCGCAGGATCATGATCGGCACCTATGTATTGTCTGCTGGTTATTACGATGCCTACTTTAAAAAGGCCGCCCAGGTGCGCAGGCTTATCCACCAGGACTTCATGCGGGCCTTTGAAGACTGCGACGTGATCTGCTCCCCGGTGGTTCCTTTTACCGCCTTCTCCATCGGGGAAAAGGTGGACGATCCCCTGCAGTTGTATCTAATGGATATTTTTACCTCCTCTATTAACCTGGCAGGGCTACCGGGCATCAGCATCCCTGCCGGCCTGGGAGGGGGATCCGGCATGCCTGTGGGCATCCAGATTCTGGGACCGGCCTTCAGTGAAGAACTGCTCCTGCAGTCCGCATGCGTCCTGGAGCAGGCCCTTGGACCTTTGCCCCTGCCCACCGCCTTGATATAATGAAAATAGGTGTTGCTTTGAGCGGGGGCCTGGACAGTCTGGCCTGCCTGGTCATGCTGAAGGAGCAGGAATATGATCTTTTGCCCCTGCATGCCCTATTTTATCCCCACCAGGACCGGCACCTGGTGCAAAGCCTGCGGGAAATCTGCACAAGCCTGGGCACCAGCCTGCATGTGAAGGACCTGCAGCATGAATTTGCAACACAAGTGATAAACCCCTTTGTCCGGGACTACCTGCACGGACTTACCCCTAACCCCTGCGCCCGCTGCAACCGCAGTATAAAATTCGGACTTTTGCTGGACCTGGCCATGGAGCTGGGGGCCTCGGCCCTGGCCACGGGACACTATGCCCGCAAAATATCCCTGGGCTTATCCGGCCCCATCTTGATGCGGGCACGGGACCTCGGCAAAGATCAGAGCTACTTTCTGTCCCTGGTGCCCGCCGCCGGACTTGCCAGGGCCGTATTTCCAATGCAGGACCAGTATAAATCCCTGATGAAAAAATTTCTTGAAAATAGAAATATCACCCCTCCAGCCAGAGAAGAAAGTAACGAGGTTTGCTTTATCCCCGGTGACTACCGGGATTTTATAGCCGGCAGGCTGAAAAATGGCCCCTGTACCAGGCCAGGTCCCATTGTGGATTCCTCCGGCAACATCCTGGGCCGGCACCAGGGTCTATGGCGTTATACCCTGGGGCAGAGGCGCGGATTGGGTATTGCCTGCAGGCATCCCCTGTACGTACTGCGTAAGGAACTCTCCAGCGGCACCCTGGTGGTGGGACCCAGGGAAGAACTGGGGGTGCAGGGCTTTGAGGCCGGGCAGATTAATATTCTGGAACACCCGGAACAGTGGCCGGACCTGGTCCTGGTACAGACCCGGTATCGCCAGAAGGCCCGTCCGGCAGAAGTTGAAATCCAACGGGGCCGAATGTATGTCCGCTTTAAAGACCGGCCGGGACTGCCTGTCCCGGGACAGGTTGCAGTGGTTTATTCATTACAGGGCCAGGTGCTGGCCGGGGGGATAATTAAATAACCCTGCATGTTTTATCGCTACAGCGGAATTTATTTTGAATAAAAACTCTTTTTACATGGCCACCATGGGATGCAGGGTCAACCAGTATGAATCCCAGGCCATTTCAGAGGCTCTGCAGAGGCATGGGCTGGTTCAGGCGGAAGACCCGGGTTCGGCCGGCAACATATACATCAACTCCTGTGCAGTGACCTCCAGGGCCGTGCGGGATCTCAAAAAGACCTTGCGCCGCCTGCATGCCCAGGCCCCGGACGCACGCATCGTTGTTACCGGTTGTGCGGCTCAGGCCTTTGAAAAGGAGCTCCAGGACCTTAAGGAGGTGGACCTGGTAGTGCCGCAGTCCCGTAAAATAAACCTGCTGGCCTCGCCGTTCCCGGAAACAGCTCTCGACAGCCGGGACCTGGACTGGTGCATAAGCAGCTATTTCCGGGCCAGGCCGGTGGTCAAGGTCCAGGACGGATGCGCCAGGGGCTGTACCTACTGCATTGTTCCCCGCACCAGGGGAGCCCCCCGGAGCCGCACCCCCGGGGCCATTCTCCAGGAAATCCGCAGGCTGCTCGGCCGGGGATACCGCGAAACCGTCCTGTGCGGCATAAACCTGTCCCAGTATGGTCAGGACCTGAATCCCCGAATGGATTTCTGGGACCTGGCAGCCTTCCTGGAACACAACCTTGCCCCTGAATGGCGGGACAGAATGCGCCTCAGGATCAGCTCGCTGGACCCGTCCCAGCTGCATACCAGGGCCCTGGAAATCATATCCCAATCCAGGATGCTTTGCCCTCACCTGCACCTGGCCCTGCAAAGCGCCAGTCCCCGGATACTGTCCCGTATGGGACGCAGCCATTACCATCCCAGTGAAGTGGACGCATTTGTAAAAGGCCTCGAAAGCACCCTGCCCCTGTTCGCCCTGGGTGCAGATGTCCTGGTGGGATTTCCAGGGGAGGAAGAAGCTGATTTTAGGGCCACTGTGGACATGATTCACTTCCTGCCCCTGTCCTACGCCCATGTATTCACCTTTTCCCCCAGGCCGGGCACCGCCGCGGCCGGCTTTCAGGGACGGATTTCAGAGCGGGAAAAAAACCGCCGATCCGCCCGGATCAAAGAAATTCTGCAACAGAAACGAAACCGGTTCGCTGGACGGTTATTAAAGGTAAACAGTCTGCACCTGATCATGGAAAATTCTTTCAAAGGCATGAGCCAGTACTACATGGAATGCCTCATAAAAGAGCCTTCCGGGGAATTAAGGCCTGGAGATCAGGTTACGGCAGCCCCCATTAATATTCAGGGCTCCAAGCTTTTGGTTGAAGTGCTTGCTCGTTGCTGGTAGTGTATATTTTCTATTCGTAACCATTCAGGGGTCCTCGGTGTTGATTACTGGCACGAGGCCTGGGGACTGTCCCCCGCTAAGTTTTTACTGTGCAGGTTCACAAAAGTTAGCGTCTGTAATTTTTGAATTTGTTAGGGGAAAAGGTGTCGCGGGGACTGTCCCCAGGCCGATTGTTCAGCTTCAAGTGGGTGCCGGAATAGCCAGTCCCCTGCTTTCCTAA
>PWSL01000483.1 GCA_003563255.1 Desulfonatronospira sp.
GTGCGGCAAAGCCCAGAGCACCGAGTAGACCATGATCAGAGTAAACAAGATAACGCAGTTGTCTGCCAACAAAAGGTCCAGCACCCAGATAATGCTCGCGGATCATCAGCTCGTTCCAGATTCGCATCTTTTCGCTGGTATCCACCAGCACCAACTCCAGGCCGCAGACCTGGTCAGCCCGGTCTGGTACGTCTTCAGCAGGGGCAACAGGGGTATTTAAGCGCTTCGGTTTAAGTTTCAGCTTCTTTCCCTTTCTGGAAGGTAAAACAAAGTGTCCAGCGGCTTCAAGCTCCCGTAAAGCCTTGACGCAACCTGCATGCTGCTCATTGCCCTGGAAGTCCAAAAAACCAAGGTCTTGGCATAAGGCTATTGCCAGTTGCTTTGTGTTGGGGTGTTCGCTACTTTCAATCAGCCTGACAACATATTCGATATTCTCGGGTTGGGACAACCTACGCTTCATTTGATTCTGAATTTGTGTGTGCATGTCTCTAGCATACACGAAATTTTATTGAATGTCACAAACATTTTTGGGGTCAAGGGCAGGGTTAGCCTTCTGGAGAGATTGGAAGAAACAGGAGGAGGATTTCCCCCTCAATTTGCGCAGGTCCACAGGTGTGCATGTCCGAAATTGTAAAATACCTTCGTAAGGTTTCGAGCTGTTTCTGATCCCTTGCGACAGCTTTGGCCACCGCCTTTGCTTGCCGAAGGTCTTTTTCCTTTTTGGCAGGATCCCTTCGCTTGTGAATCACAACAAGCTTGTGAATTAGAAAAGCCGGCATGGACGGCACGGTCACCCTGACCAGATCCAGGATGCTGTGAGTAACCGGGTGATCCAGAAGGATCCGAAGGTAGGGGACAGCATCAAGGAGGGGAGTTTACGCCGTGCCCGTGATCCTATACAAGGGAGCAGGCCCAGTTAAACCCTGCTATGCAGAAAATTCTTCGGATTTGTTTTATCACGCCATAGGCGTGACAAGCAGGATGTCAGAAAAAGTCACCAACATGTTGGTTTGAAATTTGTGCTAAGCGCCTAACGCGGGCTTTGTCCGCAACAATAAAGAAAAGAATTTTTTGACAGGATTAACTCAACCACTAGCCGTAAACGGTAAACTTCACTACATATTCTTGCCACGGTTATTACTGTAAATGCTCCTGCCCGAAAAACTTACTGAACACCCTTTGAAAATCCTCGTGATTCACCGGTTTGCCTATGTAATCATCCATTCCGGCATCAAGGAACCTTTCCCGGTCACCTGGCTGGGTATGAGCGGTTACAGCGATGATGGGAATGCCCGACATCCGACCTCCGATCTCCGACGTCCGATCTCCGACCTCTGCGGCGCGAATGCGCTGAGTCGCCTCCACCCCGGTCATCACAGGCATTTGAATGTCCATGAGTATGCAGTCAAAGTTCTGCTCCTGAAACAGGTCCACGGCTTCCTGCCCGTTATTGGCCAGAACAACATTATGCCCCTGCTTTTCCAGCATCTTTTTCATAAATAACTGGTTCAAGCTGTCGTCTTCCGCCAGCAGGATATCCAGGTACTTTTTCGACTCCCGCTGAGTAGTGGCTGCAATAGCAGACTCCAGGTGATCCACAGCCGGCAGGGCAAAAGGCAGGACCACGTGCACGGTGGTCCCCCGGCCCACTTCACTCTCAACGGAAATGTTTCCTTCTATCATATCAACCAGGCGTTTGACCAGGGACAGGCCTAGACCTGCCCCCTGGTATTTGCGCGTATACGATCCATCTACCTGCACAAAAGGCTTGAACAGATCTCTCATTTTGTCCTCGGGTATTCCTATGCCGGTATCGGATATGGAAAACTGCACCCTGACATCGTCTACCCTGGCCCCAGGGAGAGCAACCAGATGCACCCGGACTCTTCCCTGCTTTGTAAACTTCAAGGCATTGCCCACCAGGGTGAACATGATCTGCTTGACCCGGGTCCCGTCGCCAATGACTTGTGCCGGAACATCAGGATCCATGAATAATTCCAGCATGAGTCCCTTTTGGCGGGCTTCTGCCGAAAACAGACCGGATAAGGACTCAAGCAGTTCCTGGAGGCTGAACTCTGCATGGCAGATGATCATTTTTCCCGCTTCAATGTTCGACAGCTCCAGAATGTCCGAAAGCAGGCGGGCGAACCTTTCAGACGATTTAATGGCCAGGTTGACGAATTCCTGTTGTTCATCGTCGAGTTCTGTATTTTGTAGAATCTGCATCATGCCCATTATGCCATTGAAGGGAGTGCGCAGTTCGTGGCTCATGTTGGCCAGAAATTCGGATTTGGCCCGGTTGGCGGCCTCGGCCTGCTCTTTGGCCCGAAGCAATTCCTCCTCGGCGCGTTTGCGGTGGGTAATATCTCTTAAATGCTGTACAAACTGCACCACATTGCCATCTTTATCCAGTACTGGATTACTTCGGCAGTCCAAGTAGATGCCCAGCTCGGCCACATACATTTCAACTTGCTCTGACTTGCCGGTTTTAAAAGCTTTACTTGTAGCACATTCTTTACACTGATGATCACGTCCAATCAGTTCATAACATTTTTTCCCTTGCACTTCATCCGGGGCCATGCCCAAGAGGTCATAACCCGCCTGGTTGTAGCGTTCGATGCTCAGGTCGGGATGCTGGATGGATAAAACATCTGAAACGCCGTCAATTATACCTTCAAGCAGTCTCTTGCCGGCGATCAGGTCTTCCTCCGAGCGCTTGATGTTGGTTATATCTCTGACCCATTCCACAAAAAATGCAACATTACCGTTCTGGTCCAGAACAGGTATGACTCTTAAATCGACCCATGTGCCGTCGGGCAACATTGCTTCTTCTTCAAAAGGCTCCCTGGATTCTAAAACTTTAACAGCCCTGCAGTCAGGACATATACGGTCGTACCCCCTGTATGTCTTATAGCACCTGGTATTGAGAACCCTTTTTTCTTCAGGAACACCGGCGAATCCATTCCAGTTGCTGTAAATAATATTCATATCAGGGTCCTGTATGGACACCATGTCAGGGATCAGGGACAGCATTTTTTGAAATCGCTGTTCGTTCTTTTTCAACGCTTCATCAGCCTGCTTTTGCTGGGTAACGTCCTGTACAGTGGCAAACACTCTGGAAGCTTTGTTGTTTTTATAGAAAATAACACCTGTGGTCCTTACGTATAAGACCTGCCCGTCCTTTCGAAAGACCCTGTATTCCATGGGGGGCAGGTCTTGTTCGCCTGATGCCAGGGATTTTTTAAGCCAGTCGGCAATATCCTGGACATCATCAGAGTGATGAACATGATTATTGACTGTCTCAAAATCAATTCGTTGAGACCTGTCATACTGCAACAACTCATATAGCGAGTCCGACCAGGTTATCTCCCCGGTTTGCACATCCCAGATAAAATCCCCCATTTTTGCTATGCGCTGTGCCGACACAAGTCTATGCTGACTTTCCTTCAACCTTTCCTCTGTGTGTACAACACGCATCAAGGCCTCAATCCTGGCCAGAAACTCTTCTTTGTGCACCGGCTTGACTATGTAGCCATCCGCGCCTGCCCTGAGCCCCCGGGCCTGTTCCTGAGGGCCTGTCTTCACCCCGGACAGAAACATGATGTGGGTATCTGCGATATCAGAATCAGCCTTGATTTGCCTGCAGATATCCAAACCGCTTGCATCGGCTAAATGGACATCAAGTAAAACCAGATCAGGTCCCTGACTGCGAATAAGCTCTATACACTCAGTACCTGTTTCAGCCTCAAGGCTTTGGTAGCCTGCAGAAGTCAGGATCTTTTTTATAATAATTCTCTGTTCCGGTTCATCATCCACAATAAGAATAGAGCGGGGGCCGTCTTTGTCCGTAATCCCGGTGCTGCTAAGCATATCTGTCCTTAAATGGTCTGGTTTGCACTGGTCATTAATGCCTCCCTGGATACGATGCTAGATGGCCAAGGCATGCGAAAACTCCGAATATAATAAAATGGATGGCATCAGGAAACCCATCTATATGTTATAAAATTTTAAAATACGTATCTGTTTAGCGCTTTTAAGGAAAGCAGGGGACAGGCACTCCGGGACCCACTTGAGCATCATTTTGTGCTTAAAACATCTCATTTATTGGGACAAGTGGGTCCCGGAAGAGCCAGTCCCCCTGCCACATGCAAAGCGCTAAACAGATACTAAAATACAAAGCTGGATCATGAATAACTGCTGTTTCCACAGCTATTTTGGTCATAAGGCACTGTAAAAGATACAGTTGTACCCTTGCCCGGCTCGCTCTCCACCCAGATTCTACCTCCATGCTTTTCCACAAACTCCTTGCACAAAACAAGTCCCAGGCCGGTCCCTTTCTCACCTTCAGTACCTTTGACAGATCTTTTTTGATCGATAGCAAACAATCCAGCCGCTGTTTCCTGATCCATGCCCATCCCGTCATCATGCACCATAACCCTGACCATGGACCCTTCCTGATGAGCATGGATGGACACGTTTTCACCCCGATGCGTGAATTTAATGGCATTGAAAAGAAGATTACGGATTATTGAATAAACCATCTGCTGATCAGCAAATAGATTCATTCCTCTGGGGACATTATCCCAGAGATCAATTTCCTTCTTATCAGCCACGTTCCTGGCAACAGAAATTCCAGCGGTCACGATATCGTTCAGACAGACTGATTCTGGTGTGTAAGCCAGTATCCCCTGTTTCATTTTAGCCCATTGCAGGAGGTCTTCCAGAAGAGCATACAAGTTCTCCGAACTCTTGTGCATTTCCCCGGCCAAGTGTTCAAGTTCTTGAAGGGAAAAAGCCTTAATATCCGAAGATAAAACCTGAGTCAGGTTCACAAAGCCGGAAATGGGCGACTTAAGGTCATGGGCCACATAGGAAAACAGCCTGTCCTTGTCGGCGTTGGATTTCTGGAGTTGCTGATTTTTGCTCCTGATTTCTTCCTCGGCCTGTTTGCGCCTCGTCACATCCACGATGCTTACCAGAACACAGGAATAGCTCTCTTCATGCCCCGGGGCCACGGACCAGTAAAGCTCTACATCCAGGGGCTCTCCATCCAGGGTGAGGTGTTTTCTCTCCAGGAAGAATTCCTTTGTCCCCTGGGCAATCAACAGCAAGCCATTCATGAAATCCTCAGGGGATTCTTCAGCAAATACCCTGGTTATCCCGGCAAAAAGCTCCTCTTTGGAGGATGCCCTGTAAAGCTTCAAGGTGGCCTGGTTGAAATTCAGCACTTTTACCATTTCTGCAAGCTTTTGAACTTCCTGGGGATATTCATTGAAATAAGCCCTCAGATCCTGTATTCCCTGGGACTTCAAAGCATCCAGACGATCTTTCACTTCGGAAAAGTCCTCCTCCCACAAGGAAATGGGTGAATTTTCAAAGAGTGTTCGGTAATATTCCTTAGACCGGCGCAAAGCTTCTTCAAGACGTTTAGGTTCTGTATTGTCACGCGCATTGACGATCACTCCCTGCACTTCACCTTCGGCATCCAGATAAGGAAAAAACCGGACTGAGCGAAATGCTTTGTCCCCACGGGGAGTATCGAACCAGGCCTCGTAATGCACCTCTTCTCCCTGAAAACAGCGGTCCATTCTGGGCTTGACGATGTTGTAAAATGCTTCCGACCCTAACAGATCTTCCACGGTATGTCCGACTATTTCCTCTCTACTCCTGGCAAAGGTGTCCAGGTAGGCCTGATTCACCACCTGATAGACATAGTTGCGGTCCACAATGGACATGGGATCCTTAACCGTAGAGATTATCACCTCGTACATGTGCAGGGTTTCCAGATGACGCTCACGCTCTCTCTCCATGTCCAGGTTGTGCAGGGCAAAGGCAATATCCCCGGCCAGTTGCTGAAAAATATCCAGTTCCTGCTGATCATAGGCCATATAACCAGGGGTGGATACACAGAGCACTCCAAATAAGCGTTCCTGATACTCCAGTCTTCCACACATCCCGGCTCTGAATTGATAACTGATGCTCAAAGGGCAAGCTGAACACTGCTCAAAGGGATCATCCACCACCAGCACAGCTTGATCTTGAACAGCAGCATCCATACAATACAAGGGCTGCTCATTTGCAAGATGTGCCCT
Organism: Desulfonatronospira sp.; assembly: GCA_003563255.1. Taxonomy (GTDB): domain Bacteria; phylum Desulfobacterota; class Desulfovibrionia; order Desulfovibrionales; family Desulfonatronovibrionaceae; genus Desulfonatronospira. Next base: position 6,093 of record PWSL01000483.1, read on the forward strand.
GAGTTGCCCGGGACCGTCCCCAAGACCGGCATGATAGAGTCCTTTAAGGCTTCTATTTTCGTCCAGAAGGGCTATCCAGGCGCTATAGTAACCCCTGGTCTGCACCAGATTTTCACAGGACTTTTGCAGCAAAGCGTCCCTGTCATTTTCTTGAGTGATAAGCTGGTTGACATTTCTGATGGCCTGCAGAACTGCATTCAAATGCCGGGTACGTTCTTCCGATGCCCGCAACGTCTCCTCGGACCGCTTGCGCTCTGATATATCGGCAACAAAGCTCTGATAATTGACGACATTGCCGTCTTTGTCCCGTACCGCGTGGGCATTCAAGGATACCCAGAACTCGGTTCCGTCCTTACGTTTGAACCTGCATTCATAATTCACCAATTCGCCCTTTTCGCTCAAAAGACGTTTGAACTCTTCTCTGTCAGCAGGATCGGCATATAGTTGTGACGCAATGTCAGTGACCGACTCCAGCATCTTTGGGGGTGTTTCATACCCAAACATTTTGGCTAAGGCCGGGTTAACAGAGAGTAACCTGCCCTCCGGCGTGGAAGTGAAGATGCCGATGGGGGCATTTGTGAACAGATCCTGGCATTCTTCCGGGGAGGGGACGGAAAAGTCTTTGGAAGCGGGTTTTTGTGGCATGGTATACTCCAAGCTGGTTAACTCTACAGCGAAACTTATAAAAACTTTCCAACCTGTCTAAATTGGGGACAGGCACCCCCGCACTTATTTTTCTGAAGGATGATTGACAGGTTTTAAAAATAAGTGCGGGGAGAGCCAGTCCCCGGA
>PWSL01000186.1 GCA_003563255.1 Desulfonatronospira sp.
CAACCCTGGAGCAGTTGACTACCTGGGTATTGCCGTATTTCATCGGCCGCCTGTATTTTCATGACAGACAGGCCCTAAAGGAACTGGCTTTTGGAATTTTTCTCGGTGGTCTGATATACATCCCCTTCTGTTTATGGGAGGTTGTCATGAGCCCCAGGCTGCACCGGATAATATATGGGTTTCATCCCCATGATTTTGGCCAGACCAAGCGTATGGGGGGGTGGAGACCCGTGGTCTTCATGGAGCACGGGCTGATGACCGCAATGTGGATGATCACTGCTTTTTTAAGCGGGTACCAGCTTTTGCGTTCGGGCTGGCTGTATCGCAAATTTCCAGACTGGAAGTGGATCTGGATCCCTGCTCTGATTGTTCTTTTCATAACCATTATTTTGAATAAATCCATGGGTGCCATGGGTCTTCTGGTGCTGGGCCTGCTGGTGCTGCATGTGGTGTACTGGACCCGCTGGTCCCTGCCTTTGCTGGTGATTCTACTGGTGCCGGTGATTTATGTGGTGGCCAGGGGTACCGGGGCCTGGGACGGGCAGCACCTTATAGATGCTGCAGGCCGGGTGGCCAGCCCTGAAAGGACCGGTTCCCTGGCTTTTCGCCTGGATAATGAAACCATACTGGTGGACAAGGCCACGGAGCGTTTTTTTCTGGGGTGGGGAGGCTGGGGCAGGTCCTTTGTGCGCGACGATGAGGGCAGGCCCGTTTCAGTACCGGACGGGCTGTGGATCCTGGCTTTTGGCCAGCATGGAGTAATCGGCCTGGCTTCTTTGTTGACCGTGCTCATTATGCCGCCCCTGCTGTTTCTGAGAATGTATCCCGTGGTCAGCTGGAGAGGCCCCCCAGTGGCCCCCCTGGCATCCCTGCCTATTCTTATGGGGATTTTTACCGTGGACAGTCTGCTCAATGCCATGTTCAATCCCCTGATACTGATCCTGGCCGGGGGTATCATCGGTTTGTGGATAAACCGGCATCACCAGGAAAGAGAAGCTTATGACAACCGGATGCAACTGGCTGCCAGGCCTGTAACGCGCCTGTTCTAAGAATTGCTGCTGATCATTTGAGGACAGATATCGCCATGACCATAGAATCAAAGAACAGCCCTGAAGAGAAGGGATCCAGTCGCAGTCTGGCTGTGCGGGGCTCCATGTGGACCATGTTTGGTTACGGGGGCTCTCAGGTACTGCGCCTGGGCAGCAATCTCATCCTGGCCAGGCTGCTGTTTCCGGAAGCTTTCGGGCTCATGGCCCTGGTAAATGTCTTTATGCACGGATTGCAGATGTTTTCCGACGTAGGCCTGGGACCAAGCATAATCCAGAACAGGCGAGGCAGGGAAACTTCCTTTCTGCGCACTGCCTGGACTGTCCAGGTTTTTCGAGGGCTGATCCTGTGGCTGGCTTCATGCGCCCTGGCACTGCCTGCAGCCGCTTTTTTCTCAGTCAGTGATCCCATGGCTGAGAACCTGGCGGTGATGCTGCCCGTGGCCGGCCTGACCGCTCTGATTGCCGGCTTTACCTCTACCGGGGTGTTTCTTCTGAACCGGGATATGGCTCTGGGACGTCTTACCGGCCTGGAAATGGTTTCCCAGGTGGTGTCCATCGGGGTTATGATCGGATGGGCCTTAGTGTATCCAAGCGTGTGGGCCCTGGTGGCGGGCGGGCTGGCTTTCAGCTTTACGCGCATGGTGCTTAGTCATTTCTGGAATCCGGGCCCCGGGGACTGGTTTGCCTGGGACCGCTCCTGTGCCGGTGAGTTGTTTAAGTTTGGAAAATGGATTTTTCTGAGTACTCTGGTGACGTTCCTGGCAACAAACCTGGACCGGCTGATGCTGGGCAGGCTTTTGAGCATGGCTGAACTGGGGGTGTACAGTATAGGGATGACCTTTGCAAGGGTAGCCATTCACACCTCCAGTAAGCTCAGCACTCTGGTGATTTTCCCGCTTCTGTCCAGGCTGCAGGATGAACCGGACCGCCTGGTGAATGCCTGTCTCAAGGCCCGCAGGCCGGTATTGTGGATCAGCGGGGCGGTTTGCGCTGGTTTTGCCATGGGTGCGCCTCTTTTTTTCGAGACCCTCTATGACCAGAGGTACCATGAAGCCGGCAGGATTTCCCAGTGGCTGGCCCTGTACACCTGGACCCATGTGCTGGTTTCCAGCATGGACCGTATCCCCCTGTCTCTCGGCAGGCCCAGGGTACTGTTTACAGCCAATCTGATTACCACCTGCTGTATGGCTCTGGCCCTGCCCGGCTATATGTTTATGGGGCTGCCGGGATTTATTATGGGCATGGCCCTGTCCAATGTTGCAGCTCACATTTATCTCTTGAGCACTCTGCCGGTTGGAAGGCACAGAATGGCCCTGCAGACCATCGTCTTTACCTCTGGTCTGCTCGGGTACTCCCTGCCTCTGATAATAATGCTTCGAAGCATAGATATCCAGGAATCCCCTCTCTTGCATACCCTGGCTGTTGTAATGGCTGCCGGTCCCCTGGTCCTGGCAGGAGCCTGGTTTGCCTGGAAAGCTGTCAGATCTAAGGGTGAAAAGGAGAACTTAAAACCATGAAAAACAGCATGCTGCAATGGGTGGAACTGGCCAGGCAGGTCAGCCTGGGCGTGGCTCCGGATATGAATATCCTGAGGGAGCGGGGCAGTGATGTGCGCATAGCCCGGGTGAGCACGCCCAGTAACGGCAGTGTAGTGGTCAAGCTATGGAACAGGTCTGGCTTGCGCTGGCTTGTCAGATACCTGAGCCTGAGCAGCGCAGCCCGCCGGGAGTGGACAGCCCTGAAGCGGCTGGCTGAATCCGGAGTGCCGGTACCCGAACCTCTGGCGTATATCCCCAGGCTTACGGGTCCCGCAGCCCATACTCAGGCTCTGATTACCCGGGATCTGGGAGAATGTGGCGATGTCTTAGAGTACCTGAAAGAACTTATCCGGCAGGGCGACCAGGAAAAAGAACAGACCTTTTGTGATGAGATTATCAGAGTCACTGCTGTCATGGTCCGGCTGGGGCTTCTGGATACAGATCACCGTCTGCCGAACTTTGTAGTGGATCCGTCCGGCAGGCCGGTTCGCCTGGATTTTGAGCTCAATGTCCGACGACCGCTCCCCAGGCTATGGACCAGAAAATACGGACTTATGCTGGGCACTCTGCTGGGCAGTTTTGTTTTTGCGGTCCAGCCGGATACATCTAAGGTATACGGCTTTGCCTCACGGCTGCGCAGGGCCTTAGAGCCGCCGGAAAGTGTGTTGCGGGTGGCAGAACAAAGAATGCTGGAAATGCTTAGACGCCAGGAACTGGAAACCGGACTGCAGATAAAGATAAATTATCCATGGGAGATAAACTGATGCATTTACAAAAGGAAACAGCACTTCAAGAAAAGACTCCTCTGGTCATCATGGGGATCCCTTTTCATGACATGACCTTTGAAGAGACGGTCTCATGGGCCCTGGAAAGAATACGTTCCGGCAGGTCCGGTTATATTATTACGGCCAATCTGGACTTTGTGATGCAGTCCCGCCGGGATCCCGAGCTGCAGCGTATCATGCTGGAGGCGGACCTGGTGGTGGCGGATGGTGCTCCCCTGGTCTGGATTTCCCGTATGTTCGGCCCAAAGCTCAGACAGCGGGTCACCGGCAGCGATCTGACTCCAATGCTGGCCGGGGCCTGTAGGGATGAAAATTTGAGCATATTCGCCCTCGGGGCTGCTCGCGGAGTGCCGCAGAAAGCCATGGATGCCCTGAAAGAAAAATATCCCGGCCTGCAGGTGGCAGGTTTTTATTCACCACCCAAGGCGGATATCCTGGATATGGACCACGAAGACATCCTCAGAAAGATCCGGGATGCCGGCCCGGATCTGCTGCTGGTAGCTTTTGGTGCCCCCAAACAGGAAAAGTGGATTAATATGCACTTCCGGGAGTGGCAGGTTCCCCTCGCCATAGGAATAGGTGGCACTCTGGACTTTCTGGCCGGAACGCAGCGCCGGGCACCGCTGCTGGTCCAAAAAGCCGGCATGGAATGGTTCTGGCGTATGCTTACAGACCCCAGGCGGCTTTTGGGGCGCTACGCCTCCAACCTGGTGTTTCTAGCCAGAGAAAGCATTAGGCTGGGCAGGCTGTCCCGGGGCGGCGGGCCAAAAAACGAACCGCTGCCTGTACCACAGGATGCCATCCTGGAGGATCTCCAGGCAGTGTTCATACCTATGAAGCCCATGGCATCGAGAACTGCCCTGCAGACCTTTCTGGAACGGCTGCTTCCTGTAGTTCAGACTCACAGCCTTGTGCTGGATCTATCAGAGATCAAGGCTTTGAACAGCCTGGAACTCGGGGGGTTGGTGGCCTTAGAAAAAACCTGCCGCAAATATAAGGGCAGGGTGTTTCTGTGGAATGCCGGCCGGGGTATTCAGCGCTATCTGCAGGCCTGCGGCCTGACGGACTATCTAAGGATAGTGGATACCCTGGAGGAACTGCAGTCCCAGCTTGGGAAGCTGCAGCGGATTGTCCGGGAAGGATCCGTGGTGGACATGGGGCAGGGCTTTCTGAAGATCCGCATGCCCCTGGAACTTACCGTGACCAACCTGGAAGATTTCCGGCAAAAGGTGGATGGCATATGGGACAGACTTTCCGCCCAGGGAGGATTAGACGAGATCACCATTGATGCCGGACAACTGGAATTTATTGATAGTTCCGCTCTGGGTTTTCTAGTGGGACTCAAGAAAAAGGCCCAGGCACAGAACATCCTTATGGAGTTTCATGGGTTCAGCGGCGATGCCGGAAAGACCCTCAAGCTGGCCCGGCTGGACAAGCTGCTGGGTTCATGATTTTTTCGGGTTGCTGTAGATTGATGCGCCTGCAAAAAATCAGGACTAGTGTTTAGAAGCGCACGCTGGTTTCGCAGATATATACGACTCCAGTGACTACATGTAAGCCATTCAGGGGATACTCAGTTGCAGTCCCTCTGGCACAAGGCCTGGGGACTGTCCCGCACTTATTTTTCTAACGCTCACATCTGTAAATTGTTCATCAGAAAATAATAAGTGCGGGACTGTCCCCGGGCCGGTATCTGCCCCCTGAATGGTTACGAATACATTGCTGAAGACAATCGATTTTAACATATAAAGCCCCTCAGCAGGTGTCTCTTAATCTGCACTCAATGAGATATAGTCGTTCAATGCCTGGGCTGTGTAACGGGGATCCCAGTTACCCTTGCGGTTTTGCCTGGCCCGCTCGGTAAAAGTCATAAAGGCATGGTAGCGTTTTGCAGTCAGTGTAGCCTGCTCCCGGCTCATCCTTGGGCGGGTTCCACCATCGTGAGGGAAGCCTTGAAACTGTTCAAGAACTTTGCGGACCTTGAGACGGGTCTCCTGTTTTTTACCATCCGTGCCGGCATCCACGTAGACATCCGGATCCGGCTCATAATGTGGATCGATTTTCAGCATATAGGACAAAATGTCGCGTTCCCAGGCCGGGTGTTCATCTTGAGGGCATGCAGAATAGTACCACCCAGCTGCCTGTGCCAGTTCCTGGGGTGAAAAAAAGGCCAGACCGTAGTCATCAAAACCATGCTCCTGCCATTTGCTGAAATCTCCCCTTTGCCTGTCCCCCCACTCAAAACGGCTGAAACCACCCTGATAATAGTAGTTGCCCTCCAGGATACTGTCGCCCATGCAGACCTGGTTTGACGGCTCAGGACCAGAGTAGCTGACCACTTTGCCCTGTTCTGTATTCAAAAGGATATTGTTATGCAGTGTTGCACTGCTGACTCCTTTGGGAGTATCAGGGCCATGAATAAGCAGACTGGCTGCACTCCGGGAAATGCCGATATTGTTGTGTACTGTCACATGTCCAGCCTGAAGGGCAGGCAGGTGGCCGCTGTCATCAGTATCCCTGTAAGATGGGATGCCGCCGGCTTCCAGCATGGCTCCGGAATTGCTGATGCGATGGAAGTGTGCCACTGTGTTGTCATTCATCACTCCAGACTGTTCCGGGCCTGCCCCGATGCGCAGTCCCTGGCCGAACCCTCCCGGAGGGAGGAAGTGGTCATCGTGCAGCACCACATTGGACCTGATGACCGCATTCTGCAGAATATCTCTTTGAGACTGGGGATGACTGGTGCTCAGTGCCGATTCGTTCCACATAAAAAGGTTGTGCTCGGCTATGCCCCCCTGACGCATCTGTACTGAGCCTCCGCCGCCGTTGCGGCTGAAGATGTTGCCCCGTAAATGAAGACTGCCGTAAGAGTCGGCATAGATATTCCGGTCAAAAAAGGTCCTGACCGGCTGAACCCCTTTACCGGGTTCAAGATAATCACAGCGGTTTACATTCCTGGTCCAGGTACTTGGTTCGTTGGGATCCTGTTTGTATCCGTTTCGGTCGAAAAGGCTCTCTTCGATGGTCCAGCTGTCTTGAGGCCAAATCCGGTCCGGGGGGCCCTGGTCAAGCAGTTGACCGGCACGGTCCAGGTTGTCGATATAAAGCCCCTGGACATGGCTGTCCGCATCCCAGGCATCCAGAACCGCACTGCGTCTGACCAGAACTCCGTCCCAGGCGGCGATGTTTGATGCACCCATTCCCCGGGCGCGCAAGTCCTCCACTAGAATATCCTCGGCCCACCAGGCATTGTTCAGCTGTCCCTGGGCTCCAGAATCCCAGTGCAACCGGCCTTTGAGATCCAGGGAGATCAGACGCAGGTGGCGGGCATGACCTGGGATCCGCCAGGCATCAAGTACTGGGCGGGGTTTTTCAGAGGGCCCCCATGCCGTTATCACCATAGGTTCGTTTATGCTGCGACCGCGCTGACGCAGTCCGTGAGAACGTGGCCGGTAATTTTCTGAATCCGGTTGCTGGTGTTCCCGGAAATCGTCACCCC
>PWSL01000180.1 GCA_003563255.1 Desulfonatronospira sp.
ATTTGAAAAATAAGTGCCGGGAGACCCAGTCCCCGTGCTCAACGCGTCCTGCAAGGGTTAACCGGATGCTGCCCCGAAGGGGCATCTTTTTCCGCGCAGGGTCGCGGAAAAAGCCTGGTGACTTACTCCTGAGACCCTGTCATAAAAAACAAGAAAAATTTTAGCCATGGCGGAGGTTCAGTGCTTGGCAGTGGGACTGTCCCGCACTTATTTTTGAAAATCTCATGGCTGTAACTTATTCATCAGAAAAATAAGTGCGGGACTGTCCCAATTGGGATAAGAGCACTTCTTTTTCTTGGGTTGCGGGCATAGCCTGCTTTAGAAAAATAAGTGCGGGAAGCCAGCCTGCGGAGTTCAACAAACATGTTTCACTGTAGTGCTGGATTTTGCTGGAGAACTTTTGACTGTCAAAAACTTGTGTTTTGTGTGAAAATGAGATACACTATTAAGTTAATTCCTGAATCCGTGAAGTTTACGCATTTTGACTTATGTCCTTCCAGGTTAATTTTCTATTGATTTTATCACCTGCCTGATTCGTGTCGTGGACTGGGCCTTTTGCTGGAGTATAAATGACTGCTAAGGATAATTATGTCACCCTGATCCCTCTGGGCGGCCTGGGTGAAATTGGCCAGAACTGTATGGTGCTGGAGACTTCCAGAACCATGGTTATTATAGATTGCGGACTCATGTTCCCGGACGATTTTCTGCTGGGTGTGGATGTAGTCATTCCCCGCTTCGATTACGTTCTGAAGAACAGACAGAAGCTTGGAGCCGTCATCCTGACCCATGGACATGAGGATCATATAGGGGCTTTGCCCTGGCTTTTGCCCTATGTGGATGTCCCGGTATACGGTTCGCGCTTCACCCTGAAACTGGTGGAGAACAAGCTTCAGGAATTCAACCTGCTTGAGTACACCCGCCTGAAAGTTGTGAACCAACAGACACCACTGACTGTAGGGGACCTGACCTTCAATTTTTTTCCGGTTTGTCATTCCATCATAGAAGGCTTCGGAATGGGCATAGAGACTCCTGTGGGCAGGATGGTGCACACAGGAGATTTCAAGCTGGATCCTGAGCCGCTGGACGGACATTTTACCGATCTGGAAGCCTTTGCCGATTTTTCCCGCCAGGGAGTTCGTCTTATGCTTTCCGACTCTACAAACGTTGAGCGTGAAGGCTATGCCCTGACCGAAAGGGAGATCAAGGAGTCCCTGGGTACAGTGTTTTCCGAGGCCCAGGGCAGGATACTGGTTACCCTGTTTTCCAGCCACATTCAAAGGATGCAGGAGATATTCGACCTGGCCCGGGAGTATGGACGCAGGGTGGCCGTCAGCGGCAAAAGCCTGGCTTCCAATATAGAAATGGCCATGCAGGAGGGCTTCATGCGGGTGGGTTCCGAGACCTACTGCAGCCTGGATGAAATTCGTGATGTTGAGGACTCACGCACGGTACTGCTGCTGACCGGTTCCCAGGGAGAGCCTTTGTCGGCTCTTACCCGTCTGGCCCTGGGAGAGCACCGCCAGCTCAAGGTCAAGCCCGGGGATACGGTGCTCATGTCTTCCAGGATAATCCCGGGCAACACCAAGGCCATCACCAGGGTCATAAACAATCTCTACCGTCTGGGTGCGGAAGTGTACTACGAAAAGGTCCGGGCTATTCATGCCTCGGGGCACGCTCACAAGGAAGAGCTTAAGGCCATGCTCAAAACCGTGAACCCCAAGTTTTTTATCCCGGTGCACGGCGAATACCGGCACCTTATCAAGCATGCCGCTCTGGCCCGGGAGTGCGGGGTAGCCCCGGAAAGAAGCCTCATCATTGAAAACGGCCAGCCCGTAACCTTTCTGGAAGACGTTATCCGTCTGGAGGAGAAGATTCAGTCTGATTCCATACTGGTGGATGGCAAAGGGGTGGGGGACGTAGGCCATACTGTCCTCAAGGAAAGGCATATCCTGGGCGGTGAGGGACTGGTGATTGTGGTTATGGTTATCAGTGAAAGCACCGGAGAGCTGGTCATGGGGCCCAGAATCATGTCCAGGGGTTTTATTTTTGAGCAGCAATACGACCATATCCTGGAAGACGCCAAATGCCTGCTTCTGGACGTTTTTGAAAATGTTCCACCCGGGGAAATCAAAAAACTGGAAGAAAAAATCCGCTCCACCCTGCGCAAGTTCTTCCGCAAGATTCTGGGGCGGGATCCCATAGTGGTACCCTTGGCCATCAAGGTCTAAGTCGGGCACAGTCCGCGCTGGATTTACAAAAACCAGTGCGTGACCGTCCCATTGCCAGATGCTGCAGCCCTGTCTCTGCTCTAGAGTTTCCTGAGCTTCCGGACGGACTATTGTCCTTCCCGGTGCCGCGAATATTTTTTGAAAAAAACCTCCAGACCGTTTAGATATGTCTCCCGGCTCTCCATGTATCCGGAGTTGTGGTCTCCCTGGATTTCCAGAAAGTATTTAGGTTCCCCGGCCTCGGCGTAAAGGGTGCGGCCGTGCCTGTAGGGCACGATCTCGTCCTGGGGGCTGTGGATGATCAGTACCGGGGAGGGAAATTTTTGCAGCCTGGACAGGGTGTCATAGCTGTACCTGGACAGAAGTTTGACCGGAAGAAAAGGCATCAGATCCCTGCCCATATCCGGGATGCTCGTGAATGTGGATTCCAGAATGATGCCTGCGGGCCTTTCCTTTTCGCCCAGGTATGCAGCAATGGCTCCCCCCAGGGAACGGCCCATGACGAAGATATCGTCCGGGTCGAAGCCCTTCTCCTGGACAAGGTATTCCCAGGCGGCCCGGGCGTCTATATAGGTGCCCGGCTCGTCTGGAGAACCCTGACTTTTCCCGTAGCCCCGGTAATCGTAAATAAAGGTAGACATGTCCAGGCTGTGCAGAAAGTCCAGGGTGGTCAGTCTATGGGAGATGTTGCCGGCGTTGCCGTGACTGAACAGCACGACTTCCCTGGAATCCTTTGCAGGCACAAACCAGCCATGGATGCGGATCTCATCAGAGGTGTTCAGGTAAACCTCATGGTAATCCAGGCCGACGTCGCCGGGAAAGGCCACCAGTTCCCCGTGTGGGACATAAACCAGCCGGGACTGGAAAATATAAGCATAACCCAGAAAGATCAGATAAATGACTGCTGCCACCCCGAGGACTGTAACTAAAAATTTGAACATAACTCCCCCATTATTGCTACAGGGACACTTTATTTTAGCTGGAAGGGGACTGGCTCACCGCACTTATTTTGCTTACAGAAGACTGACGGATTTTAAAAACAAGTGCGGGGTGCCTGTCCCCGGTGGCCGAGGCGATAATTTACACAAAGTGTCGCTGTAGTGTTATTGAACTGCTATTTAAAACCACCTTCCCAGGAGGCGTCTGAGAGATGAGGGGCCTGCCGGGGTCAGATTGGTGGCAAGCTTTACGCATGAATGGTGCATATCACAGGGCTTTTCATTAATATCCCCGGCCAGGGATATCAAGCGCTGGATGCGGTCTTCGGTCCTGGGGTGGGTCAATAGAAAGGACGGCAGGCTGGATTTTTTGCCGGGCCAGACAAGCCTGTCCAGCCAGGAGCGCGTGACATACTCCAGCTTGGCCAGAGCCCGGGCCAGTCCCATGGGATCGTTGGTGAGCATGGCCGCGTCCATGTCAGCATCAAACTCTCGGGTTCTGGAAAGGGACAGCTGCATAATGGTGCTCAGAGTTGGGGCGGATATGAGCAGGATTATTATCCACCAGGATATGTGGTAGTCCTCCATGAGGATCAGGGGCAGGTTTAAAAGAAGCAGCAGCTGACCGGTCAGGGACAGCAGGCTGGTGACCTTGTTGGCTGCCTCCGCCAGGTTCATGATCCAGATGTCGTTGTTCCGGATATGGCTTATCTCGTGGGCCATAACCCCCAGGATTTCCCTGTAGCTCAAGCTTCGAAGCATGCCGTCGGTCAGGGCGATGGCTGCATTTTGTTTCCTGCCCACGGAAAAGGCGTTTATTGCGGGGCTGGGGATATAAAAAAGAGCCGGCTGTAACGAGAGCCCGGCTCTGGCTGACAGTTCCTTTACCATGGTGTGCAGTTCAGGGGCATGGCTGTAGTGAAGCAGTCGTGCATTGTGCATTCTTAAAACGGCTTTCGGGGAGATACGGGAAGTGATTGTTACTACTGCGGTTCCAATGATTAAAGTCCAGACAATCCCTGGTCTGCCGGCTATAAGCCAGCCCAGCAGGCAAAGGATGACAGCCATGCCGGACAGAATAAGCACGGAATGCAGCAGGTTTATCCACTTGTGGCTTGTGTAAGTTTTTATATTCACGTGCTGTGCCTCAATATTAACCTTAAATCCCAAAGCCCGAGAGTCGAGCCATGCAAATAATGCCCATACCCCAGGATTTGCCCGAGCCGGTTTTGAGTCCCAATGCCAAAACCGTCCTGTCCAAGAGATACCTGCGCAAGGGAGAGGATGGACAGCCTCTGGAAGATTTCAGGACCATGTTCTGGCGGGTGGCTGCAAGTGTTGCCCAAGAAGAAGAAAAATACCAGGATTCTTCCTGCAGCAGCCAATACCTTGCCCGCAGTTTCTACCAAATTCTTGTGGAAGGCAAGTTTCTTCCCAACTCCCCCACACTCATGAATGCCGGAACAGAACTGGGGCAGCTGGCGGCCTGCTTTGTCCTGCCGGTGGGCGATTCCATGGACGAGATCTTTGACAGCATCAAGCACGCTGCCCTGATTCACAAGTCCGGAGGTGGAACCGGTTTTTCCTTTTCGCGTCTGCGGCCCAAGGACAGCCGGGTGGGTTCCACCGGGGGGATCGCCTCGGGTCCTTTATCCTTTTTAAAGATTTTTAATACAGCCACGGAACAGGTCAAGCAGGGTGGTACCAGGCGCGGGGCCAATATGGGTATTCTGCGGGTGGATCACCCGGATATAATGGATTTTATCCGGGCCAAGGAGCGAGACGGAGAACTGAACAATTTCAACCTCTCAGTGGCCCTGACCGAAAAATTCATGCAGTCCGTGGATGAAGCCGGCGATTATCCCCTGATAGCGCCGCAAAACAGTCAGGAAAAAGGGCGTCTGAATGCCAGGGAAGTCTTTTCCCTGCTGGTGCATAAGGCCTGGGAGTCAGGCGAGCCTGGAATAATTTTCCTGGACCGCATTAATAAAGACAACCCTACTCCCAACCTGGGAGAGATTGAAAGCACCAACCCCTGCGGGGAACAGCCTTTGCTGCCTTATGAAGCCTGTAACCTGGGATCCATCAACCTGGACCGTTTCTACTCCCCCACTGCCCCGGACGGAATCGACTGGGAGGCGCTCAGGGAAACAATACACCTGAGCGTGCGCTTTCTGGACAATGTCATAGATCATTCCAGGTATCCCCTGGAGCGTATAACAGAAATGGTGTACAAAACCAGGAAGATCGGCCTGGGAGTAATGGGTTTTGCAGACCTTCTGTTTCAGTTGCGGGTGGCTTACGACAGTCACCGGGGCCTGCAGCTGGGAGAGAAAATCATGGAATTCGTACAGCGGGAAGCCAGGTCCGCGTCCAGGGTACTGGCACAGGAAAGGGGTCCTTTTCCGGAATATGAAAATTCCATCTACGCCATACAGAATCTGGGTCCTTACCGCAATGCCACCACCACCACCATTGCTCCCACAGGCACTCTGTCCATCATTGCCGGGTGTTCATCAGGTATCGAGCCGATTTTTGCCCTCAGCTTCACCCGTCAGGTGCTGGACGGGGAAAGACTTCTGGAAGTAAATCCACACCTGGAAAGAGCCCTGCAAAATTCCAGGAGCTACAGCGAAAAGTTGATGCAGGATGTGGCCCAGAAAGGCAGCATCAAACAGATGGAGCACCTGGACCATGAACTCAGAGAGGTCTTTGTGACCTCCATGGATGTTGCCCCGGAATATCACCTGAAGATGCAGGCGTCTTTTCAGAAATACACGGATAACGCAGTTTCCAAGACAGTCAATCTGCCCTTTGATGCCACCCAGGAGGATGTGTGGCAGATTTACTGGATGGCGTACGAAATGGGCTGCAAGGGTGTGACGGTCTACCGGGACGGATGCCGGGCAGCCCAGGTTCTCAGCACCCAGGATGGAGAAAAGGCCAGACAGGACCGGGTCTCAGGCAGAAAAAGCATAAGGGAGAGGCCTGAGGTGGTGTACGGTTTTACCCAGAAGGTCAAGACCGGGCTGGGGGAGCTCTATCTTACTGTAAACGAGGTTGACGGCAAGCCTTTCGAGGTTTTCGCCACCATAGGACGCTCGGGACGCTCGATCACGGCCAAGGCCGAGGCCATTGGCCGTCTGGTTTCTCTGGCCCTGCGTTCAGGCATAGATGTCAGGGACATAGTGAAGCAGATCAAGGGAATCGGGGGGGAACACCCGGTATTTCAGAAAAAAGGGCTTTTGCTGTCCATTCCGGACGCGGTGGGCTGGGTCCTGGAAAACAGGTACCTGCAGGGCCAAAGCTTCAAACCCGACATCAACGGCTTCAACAAACTCAGGTGCCCGGAATGCCAGGCCGAACTCCTGTTCCAGGAAGGCTGCTTTGTATGCCAGGTCTGCGCGTATACTAAGTGCGGATGATTTCAGTGTCAGTTTTCTTGATGGTATCTGTTCAGCGCTTATTTTGGAAAGCAGGGGACAGGCACCCCGCACTTATTTTTAAAATCCGTCAGTCTTCTGTAACTTGAGAGTTCAAAGTTCCTGGTTCTTCGTTCCTGGTTGTAAGCGCTTCACCCGGGGGGCCGGGACCGAACCGATAAGTAACTGACACCCCTCGTTCCCAGGCTCCAGCCTGGAAACGTTTAGTTCTTGCGGCTCCAGCCGCTTCTTCAAAATGTGGCTG
>PWSL01000272.1 GCA_003563255.1 Desulfonatronospira sp.
ACAAGAAAAATTTATGCCATGGCGGGGTTCAGCGCTTGGCAGTGGGACTGTCCCGCACTTATTTTTGAAAATCTCATGGCTGTAACTTATTCATCAGAAAAATAAGTGCGGGACTGTCCCAATTGGGATAAGAGCACTGCTTTATCTTGGGTTGCGGGCACAGCCCGCGTTAGGCGCTTTCATCCATGGTTTGTCAACGCTAATAGGGAAATATTTATGTGTAATAGTTATGGACAAAGTGCAGAATTTTGGGGCAAGATGGATCTGTAAGGTCTGAAATGAGGTAGTCTCCACTTCAGGCAGGACAAGACTCATGCACGGTATCTGTCAGCGCTTTTAATGAAAGCAGCAGACAGACACTCCGGGACCTACTTGAGCATCATTTTTTTGCTCAGAACGACTCATTTTTTCGGACAAACGGGTCCCGAAAGAGTCTGTCCCCGTGCCATATGCAAAGCGCTGAACAGATACCCGATCAGAAATCAACCCGCTTTTTTTCTCTCAGTGAACTTTTATTCTTTTCGGAGTTGATGATGTCCCGACCTTCCATGAAAATAAACATTCCGGCCCGACTGGCTTTCATGATATTCATGACATTCTCATGAACGCCCACACAGGCATCTTTACTTCCACACCCTGATTCCGGAGCAGGATCAAGAAGCTGAAGATGCCCTATCAGCAGCCCTTGATTTGGATAGCCCTGTCAACACGTTGGAAAATCAAGTTCTTGCGCCTGACAGATCGATTCAATGGCAACGCTTGACAGAGATAACGCTTAGGTCTTCGCGGGTATGAGCGGCTTGATCACGGCAAAAAAACATCGTTCCCCTCCATGACCTCGGCGGACGGGGAGCGGGAATCCGGAGCCATAATAAGGCTCACACTGGATGTGTGATGTAGAATGGTTGCCAAGAATTCAACATGGTTCAATATGGACCAGAAGGAGGATGACATGCCCGGCACATACTGATTTGTTAGGAAAGCGGCGGGAGTTTTTCTTTGGTTGTGTAAAATTAATCCTGACTGACATCCTGTTCTAGGAGGAATGACAATGAACACTCTGTTAAAAGCATCCTGCATGGCGGGATTCGTGGTTCTTCTTTTTGCTGCCGCGGCCTGGGCCAGCGGACCGGTAGACATAGACAAGGAGAAGGCCTTTGTCGTGGACAAGGTCAATGCGGCAGCCGCATTAATCACTACAGAAGGTCTCGACGCGGGGATCGAGGTGGTCAATGACCCGGAAAGCGAGTTCATGTGGGGCAGTGACTATGTCTACCTCATGGATCTTGAAGCCAATATTCTGGCGCATCCCACCCAGCCGGGCCTCATCGGGCAGAACCTGCTTGGTCTGCGTTGCCCGGTGGAGGACACACCGTTTTTTGTGCCGATGTTTGAAAATGTCAAAGCTGACGAGGATGCCACCGGATGGATTGAGTATTACTGGACCAAGCCTGATGGGAAAGGCGGTTTTTTCCTGGACGACGAGGGCAACCGCAAGCCTTTCAAGAAAATCGTCTATTACAAGCGCCAGGGTGATGTCGTCATTAATGCTGGTTTTTACGCGGAATAACGTGAGATGGCGGCTGCCGGTCACTGAAACCCATAGTCCCGGCGGCCGCTTATGGAACAAGCCAGATGGTTTGTTGATTCACCTTGAAAACATGTTCAATTCAACCACGGCATTCATAAAAGAGTATGCAAAAATCTGACACCGTAGAGCCCCTCGACTTTCAAAGATTCCGGTCTTGCCGTTTTCTTCGCCACATGATGACCTTGGGCGACGCAGCCATTATTGTTTAAGAGTAACCAGGGAGAAGCCATGACCAAGATATACAGACTGTTTGGAGGCATGAGCATCAGAGTTCAGATTTTGCTTTTACCCCTGCTGGGTGTTCTTCTTCTGCTGACGGTCGCCCTTGTCGGGCACACTATGTATGTGCGCGGGGAGCGTTCCGCGGAACTGTCTCAATCCGGGAATGAAATGTTGTTGGAAATGCAGCGGATTCTATTGCTGGAGCATGATTTTATCCGAACCGGGAACCAGAGTCTTCAAGATCGGATCAGTACTCAGTTGCGGGAATACAACATACGATTCGACCGTGCGCTGGAATTGGCCCACGAAGAAGATATGCGTACCCTGATCGAGGGGATCAGGACCGAAACAATAGCCCATCAGACCATTTTCCAGCGTTTAAGTGACCAGGTAACCTTGCTGCGCAATGAAGTAGAAAAACTGGATAACAGTTTCGCCATCGTGGACAGGCACCTTTTTGGTACCCGCGAAGCACCTGGAATAGTCCAGCTCATCCGCAACCGCGAGGCCAGCCTGAGGATGGAACTGGCTGATTTGCCCTCTGATTACGTCAATACACGCGAACTTGTTTATCAGCTCAACACCCATCTGCAGGGCATGCAGCTCTATGCCCGGCAACTGATTCTGACCGGCGACGGCGACGCCTTCACCCGCAACCGGATCGGACAACTGCAGGAACACGAGATATTCATGCGCAATGTCCGAGTGCCCATCACCCGTCTCAGCCAGACTTTCCAGGATCACTGGAAGGCTGCTGAAACTGAAATCGAGCGCATCAGCAATCAGCTGGGACAGGGCGTCGATACGGCCGACACCGGACAACCGGAGCAGAAGTCTTTGGGGAGTCTCTTTGCCGCCTGGCAGCGACAAAAAGAGGAACTCGCGGCCCTGGAGGGCAGTGTCGAAAGAATTCAGTCTTTAACCCAGGATATGATCAATACGAGCAACTCCGCCGCCGTTGCCGCCCGGGCCTTGAATAATCAAGTCATCTGGGCCTCAGTGTTTGTAGCGGCCCTGGCGCTTTTTCTCGTCGGTTTTTTTCTCGCCCGGAGCATCACCCGTCCCGTGAACATGCTGGTCCGTTACTCGGAAGAAGTCTCCCAGGGAAATCTTGATGCCAACTTGTCAGGCAGGTTTGCCGCGGAAACCGATCGCTTGAAGAACTCTATCCGGAAAATGGTCGATGAACTGAAACAGACCATTGCCCGGGCCGAGTCCAAAAGCCGCGAGGCCGAACTGGAAACCCAAAAGGCCTGCCAGGCGACGGAAGAGGCCAGACAAGCCCAGATCAAGGCGGAAAACGCCAGGCGCGACGGAATGATCCAGGCCGCGGCCAGCCTGGAATCCGTGGTGGAACGGATGACCTCGGCCTCTGAAGAGCTGTCCGCCCAGGTGGAAGAGGCCAGCCGGGGCGCGGAGGAGCAGAAGAGCCGCACCGGCGAGACGGCCACGGCCATGGAGGAGATGAACGCCACGGTGCTGGAAGTGGCCAGGAACGCTTCTCAAGCAGCCGAAGGTTCGGACAAGGCCATGGCAAAAGCCCAGGACGGCTCGCATGTAGTTGAACAGGCGGTTACGGCCATCAACGAGGTGCAAAACAAGGCCCAGGGAATGGCGGACAACATGGACAAACTCGGCCGGCAGGCCGAGCAGATCGGCAAAATCATAAACGTCATCGAGGACATCGCCGATCAGACTAACTTGCTGGCCCTGAACGCGGCCATTGAAGCTGCCCGGGCCGGAGAGGCCGGACGCGGCTTTGCTGTAGTGGCCGACGAGGTGCGCAAGCTGGCGGAAAAGACCATGAGCGCTACCAAGGAAGTGGGTGAAGCCATCTCAAATATCCAGGAAGGCACCCGGAGCAACCTCCAGGGCATGGAGCAGGCTGGAACAGCAGTTTCTTATGCAACCAAGCTGGTCCATCAGTCCGGCGTTGTTCTGCAGGAGATAGTAGCCCTTGTGGAAAATGCGGCGGACCAGGTCCGGTCCATTGCCGCAGCCGCAGAAGAACAGTCCTCGTCCAGCGAGGAGATCAATCGCAGCGTGGAAGACATCAACCGCATTTCCGGGCAGACCAGCGAGGTCATGGATCAGTCGGCCAAGGACATATCAGAATTAGCCAGGCAGGCCATGGAACTCCAGGATCTGGTACATCAGCTTAAGCAGGGCTGATGCTTTGATGTTGCGCGGCAAATGATTATTGCAGCGATCTATCTGTCACAAAAAACAAGAACCACGCGAAGCGCGTGGCAGGCCTTAGGCGCTTAATTGATATTTTAAACCAACATGTTGGTCGTTACAATCGGTTCCTGGTTCTTCGTTCCGGGTTACCTCTCGTTCCCAGGCTCCAGCCTGGGAACGCTTAGTTCTTGCGGCATCAGCCGCTTCTTAAAAAATGTGGCTGGAGCCACAAAAAAGCGATGTCCCCAGGCTGGAGCCTGGGAACAAGAAAAAAATCCTGTCTTCCTTGGCGACTTTTGCGCCTTTGCGTGAGAATATGTTATTTATCGCTCCCACGCTCTGCGTGGGAGCGTAGCCCGACCGCTCCTGCGGTCATTGTGGACGCGGAGTATAAGTGCGGGACTGTCCCCGGGCCGGTATCCGCCCCCTCAATGGTTGGTCTACATGGAACCGTAGTCAGCCCTGAACCTGTTGACGGATTTCCTCCACAATTTCCGGGTTGGCCAGCGTACTTACATCCCCGATATCCCGACGATTGGAGATAGAAGCCAGAACCCTGCGCATTATTTTGCCGGAGCGCGTTTTGGGCATATCCGGAACAATATATACATGAGCAGGCCTGGCTATCTTGCCCAGCACATCGGCAACAGTGGATATGACCTTTTTCTCCAGTTCATCGCTGGGATCAATTCCCGGCTTCAGGGAAACATACAGATCCGGCACCATGCCCTTGATTTCATCAGGCATGGCCACAACAGCCGCCTCTGCCACACCATCAGCAGACAGAGCAGCGGACTCGATTTCCTTGGTTCCCAGCCTGTGCCCGGAAACATTGATTACATCGTCTATCCTGCCCAGGATACGGACATAACCGTCAGATTCCAGGACCGCCGCATCCCCGGCCATGTACGGCCAGTCCCTCCAGTCCCTGCTTTTGGGGTCCCTGTTGTATTTGCCGTAATAGCTTCTGATATAGCGCTCCCTGTCTTTCCAGATGCTCTGGAAGGCTCCCGGCCAGGGGTTACGGATGCACAGGTTGCCAGCCTTGCCCTCGCCAGGCTTAAGTTCGTTGCCCTCGTCGTCATAGATCACCGGGTGAATCCCCGGGAGCCCCGGACCTGCGCTGCCCGGCTTCATGGGATCTATTGCAGGCATGGTGCTGCAGAGAAAACCTCCGGTTTCGGTCTGCCACCAGGTGTCCACTATCACCGCCCTGCCCTTGCCCACTACCTCATAATACCAGCGCCACACGTCCGGCTCTATGGGTTCGCCCACAGAGGTCATGTGCTTGAAATGATAATTGTACCTGGCTGGTTCGTCTCCGCCAACCTTGCGCAGGGCCCTGACAGCAGTGGGGGAAGTATGGAAGATGTTTACGTCCAGTTCCTGTGCGATCCTCCAGCATCGGCCTGCATCCGGATAGGTGGGAACTCCTTCGTAGATGACTGTGCTGGCTCCCAGGGACAGAGGCCCATAAACAATGAAGGAATGCCCGGTGATCCAGCCGATGTCCGCCAGGCACCAGTAAACGTCCTCGGGGTGGATATCCTGCACGTACTTGGACATCCAGGTCACATAGGAAAGATATCCGCCGGTACTGTGCTGGCAACCCTTGGGTCGGCCTGTGGATCCGCTGGTATACATGAGAAACAGAATGTCTTCTGCAGGCATGGATACTGGTTTGATGGTCGCGTTCCTGTGCTGCCTGACCAGTTCATCCAGAAAAAAATCCCGGTTTTCCACCATTGGTTCAGATGATGAGTATCTGCCAGGATAGCGACACCAGACAAGTACTTTGCTTACTTTCTGGCCGGCGTTTTCGGCGGCTTGTACAGCCTGGTCCGCATTGACCTTGTGGTTCAGAAGCCTGCCGCCTCTATAGTAGGCATCCATGGTGATAAGGATATTGCTTTCAGAGTCGTGCATCCGATCCCCACAGGCCTTGCCGCTGAATCCGGCAAATACCTGGCAGTGGATTATACCCAGGCGCGCGCAGGCCAGCATGGTAACTGGCAGTTCCGGAGTCATGGGCAGGTACAGGGTGACCCTGTCTCCAGCCTGCAAACCGCAGAAATCCTGAAGCACGGCTGCGGTCTCGTTCACCCGGCGATAAAGCTCCTGGTAGGTCATATGTTCGACGGGCTCTTCTTCAAGTTCGGGTACAAAATGAATGGCGGTCTTATTCTTGTGTTTCTGCAGATGTCTGTCCACGCAATTATACGAGGCATTGAGCCTGCCGCCTACAAACCATTTCCAGCAGGGAGCGTCACTGGTATCCAGGGTGGTATGCCAGTACCGGTCCCAGTGCAAAAGGTCAGCAAACTCCTTATAACACTCTGGAAACCTGTCCAGGCTGAAACGCTGGTATATTCCAGGATCAGTGCAGTTGGCCTGCCCGATAAATTCCGGGCCAGGGTAATAGTATTGCTCTTCCTGCCAATGGACTGCATAGTGGGTACTGGCCCCATGTTTATTCTTTGACATTTCCCCCTCCTTTATATGAAAAGGTTTATAACACTACAGCGAAACTTTAAAAATTTGATTACCTGTCTCAATTGGAGACAGGCACTTTTGCCGGATGATAACATGCAATTGCTCCAAAAATCCAGCGGAAAAAAAGCCGCTCCACGGAGCTTAGGCAGTAAGTAGAAATAATCTTTACAATAGTATTGACTTCTCGTTTTGTGCAGACGCCGATGGCATAGAAACTCTTCTCTTATCGTTCCCACGCTCTGCGTGGAAACGTTTTTCGATCCAGCACTCACTTTTGACAATGGAGAAGTACCAGGTAAATAATAGTATTCAAAAGTGAGTGCTGGATCATTTTGGACGCGGAGCGTCCGAAGAATGTTCC
>PWSL01000356.1 GCA_003563255.1 Desulfonatronospira sp.
CCCAGCCCGGCGGCCCCCGGGAAAAGACCATCCAGTACTTCCCACCTTTTGACAGATGCGACCGGGAAGAGGACTACGAAGTGGTATGGAGTGAGTTTGCAAAAAGGATGAAGGAGGCCGGTTTATGAACAGTTTACATTAAACTGTTTTTATGACTTTTTGCAGTAGCATCGTAAAGGGGGTTGTATGAATATTCAGGATAAATCTATATGTCCAGTTTGCGGACAGGGTTGTGTATATAAGCACCTCAAGCAGGAAGAGTTTGAATATAAGGGACATAAGCTGAACCTTGACAATTACCCTGTGTTTGAATGTGAAGCATGCGGCGAAGATTTTGTCACTGCCAGAGATGCCAAAGGATTTGATAAGCAGGTGACCGAATTTCATCGAGATGTAGACGGATTGCTGAAGCCGGATGAAATCAGAAGTATACGCGAGACCCTGGGATATAATCAGACCGAGTTTGCCCGTTTGTTAAAGGTTGGAGCCAAGAACTTTGCCCGTTATGAAACTGGAATAAGTCCCCAGAGTCGGTACCTGGACTGGTTGTTGCGAATTTTGAAAGAACATCCGGAAACCATTGATGTTATTGCTGGAGGACACCATAAAGGAGAAAGTTATAGCTTTCCCTCTGAACTATCCCCCAATAATCTTAGACAGCCTGATCCAGAATATTAAAAGTCATGACAACAACTTTAATCGGCATTGACTGGGCAACGGATCCAGCCAGGGTGGGCCTGGCTCTTGGCACTTTCTCAGCAGAACAAACAAATCTGATAAAAGTCCAGACCGGCCACAAAGCTCACCAACCCCTGGAGGTTATAACCCATTGGCTGCAGGGAAAAGAACAGTCAGCTTTGCTGGCAATTGATGCACCATTGGGCTGGCCGGTCAAACTGGGAGAGCTCCTGGTAGAGCACTCTGCCGGGGAGATCATTGAGGCCCCAGCTTCTCAGTTGTTTCGACGCAGTACCGACCATTTCATTCGGGAGAAAATCGGCAAACAATCCCTGGACGTTGGCGCAGACAGGATTGCGCGTACTGCGCATTCTGCCCTGGAACTGCTGGGCCGATTGCGCAAGAGGCTGGGTCGTGAGATTACTTTGGGCTGGGATTGTAATATTTGCGGAATCAAGGCAATTGAAGTCTATCCAGCAGCTACTCTGGCGGTTCACGGTATTAGTTCAAAGGGCTATAAGGCCACTGATGGCGGAAAAGCACGACGACAGGTACTGGAACAGGTGGCTGTAAATTTTGAAGGAGAAGCTGACATACCAGGAGTTGAAAAGAGTTCCGACGGTCTGGATGCCTTCATATGTCTCCTTGCAGCCAAGGACTTTCTTGCCGGACGGGCAATGGGGCCTCCTGCGGGCACACCTGTAAAACGTGAAGGATGGATCTGGGTAAGGGATCCTGATGATTCCTTGATATAGTATGGTATGCAAATCTCTTTCCATCGGAAATTATCGCTTTTGTTGTTGCGCTTCTCTCTGTACATCCCGGACGAGTCTGCTCGAAAATCCGCGGGTAAATCCTCGAAATTGATTGTGAGTGGACATGAAGTGCCGCGCCATGATCTTGGCCAGTTAAGCTCTTGTCATTGCTTTCGTAACCGGGTTAAAATATACTGAGTTTCAAATGATTTGAACCATGAAGGACATGAGAACATGAGAGCCACGCGTCGCCGTCGTCCCTTGACTCGAGTCCTCACCAGCTCGCCCGGCACCAGGGCAGGACGCCGGGAGTTGGCTGCCAAGGTGAGTTATGTCGGCAGTCCAGAACATAAAGATACCCCTTCCTTTGCCGGTCCCCAGCCCAAGCCGCGTCCGGATGCCTCCATCTGTGACCGGGATTTGGCCGAGCGGCAGGAACAGTTGACGGAATGGTTGAGGGCGGCGATAGAGCAAGGAGCTTTCGGTGAATTGATGGAGGGGGAATTTCCCAGATATGTGTGGTGTAAAGACGGTGATACTGTGTACGAGGCCCGACTGGTGAACAGTGGTCAGGGTACATACAAAGGCTATCCCCTCCTGCAAGACGAATGGCCTGCGGGCCTCACGGAAAAAAAATGAATAGTATTTTTCAATTCCATCTGGAATGGGAGGCGGTTCCGGGCTCCCGTCTGGACGAGAATCGTGCCACGTGGGCACGGCTGGCCCTTTATGTCGATGACCAGCCGATCACCCGTGTACTTGATCTCCGAAGCCGGGGCTACCGGGACCATATCCTGGTCCCACTCTATCCCCTCACGGAATGGCTGGTTACCCACTGGTGGCTGCTCTTTTATGAACCACAGGCCGCCGGCCGATCTGGGTACAATCAACGCCACAATCTGCGCTTCGGCCGTGAAGGCTATGCTTTTCCCGATCTTGTCATCAGCCCGTTGGGCCAGTCTGTCTCCCTGGAATGGGGACCGCCCGCCTCCGAGCTCTGGCGGGTGAGCTTCCATGCCGGGGGTAGATCTGTAGTTGAACGGGTCCAGCTCGAAGAGGAGCTGACCCAATTGGTGGAAGCGGTAACAGCCCGTTTGGAGCAGCAGGGAATAACAGAGTCGCTTCTGCAGCATGAGTGGACCGCGATTCAAGAGGCTGACCAGGAAGAGCGGGAATTCTGCGTTGCCGCTGCGCAATTGGGGCAGGATCCATATCGGCTTTCTCCGGAAACGGTGAATCTGATTGAGGCAGCCGGGCGGGATGTGCCCAGGGCGTGGCAGGACGAATTCTTTTCAGCCGCGGATATTACCAGATTGGCTTCAGATGTGGAATATACCATGACCGCCCTCGCGGTCATCCGGGAGCAGGCCAGATGTTTGTCGGGGCGACTGCCGGAGTGGCGCGTCCGATCGGCGAAATCTGATTGTCGTGGGCAGACGCCCTGGCAACAGGGATATGAAATGGCCCGGTGGCTGCGGCTGGAGACCGGTATCGGTCACGACCCATTGCCCGCAGACGAATCTCTTGCCTTGCTGCTGGGGGTGGATGAACTTCCTATTCTGGATACCGGGCGATTTCCCGAGGGCCGCTGGCTTGATGCCTTGGTGGATGCCTCTAAACAGGACCGGGCCGGCTTTGTGACCACGGCCCGGCGGCCGGAGAACCGGCGGTTTGCATTTTGCCGAGCTCTCTTCGAGTATTTGACCGCGGTTAATACCCCTTCCGCCCTGGTTACCACCGCCCGCACCGAGCGGCAGAAGCGCAATCGCGCCTTTGCAGCCGAGCTGTTGGCTCCTGCGGCCTGGCTACGGCAGCGCTTCCTTAGTGAATTCATCGGTGTTGACGATTTGGAAGACGCGTCCGACGAACTGGGAGTTTCTTCGGAGGTGATCCACTATCAACTGCAAAACCACCGCATTGCCGAAATCGTTTGAAACAAAAATAGTACTCTTTTGGCTAACTTTTATCCCTTGACCTGCCGATACATCGGTGATCAGTTTCCAAAAATCAACCGCTGTATCGGTAAAGATTATAGAAAATTCAAAAATCCTGGAACATGAGCTGAAAATTCTGCGAGCCGGTCAAAACAAACCTGCCTGGTCTTCGATCCGAATCTATCGCGAATTTCAGATATCTGAACAGTGATGGGGCGTATTGCACTTCGTCGACAATCAGGAAATCACCGTGGTCACTCAGGAATTTTTCCGGATTTTCTTCTGCCTGGGCAGCATTATATGGAAGATCTAAGGAAACATAATCGTGGTCAGAGAAGACCTTGAGCAGAGTAGAAGTCTTTCCAACCTGCCTGGGGCCGGTTAAAACTAAGGCCGGAAACTCCTTAGCTAAACTTTGCAGTGTTTTTTCGTATATTCTTGTTATCCACATGCAAAAATTTTGCAGTCAAAATGAAAATTTGTCAAGGAACAAACATTTTTGTTTTTTGCGCAAGCGCCTTATCAAGTTCTCAGCTTGTTTGTTTTGTTCGGGCGGAGTTTGAGACACTCACTGTTTGTTCGGGTCGGACCCAGGGGCGGCTTTGAGCCGCTCAGAGATATGGTCGGGGGAGGACCGTTTAATCTGCGTCCGGGTCAGTGGACTGATGACACCTCCATGGCCCTGTGCCTGGCAGAGAGCCTGACTGAAAAGGGCGGGTTTGACGCCCGGGACCACCGGAAGAACAAAGACACTGAATTGATTAAGCTCGACCTGCTCTTGACCAGCATGCCTCTGGCCTGAACATAACAGGTGCTTTGACTGCCGGACTGAATCCCAGTCTGCACCGGGAGAGATGATAAAGTCGCCCCCTTGTCTTATATTTATGTGTTCTTGACGTGCATCTTTTTTCTCGTTAATATATGCATTAAAGAGGTGCATCATGAGAGCAACAATAGCTATAGATGACAGGTTGTTTGAAGAGGCGAGAAAGCTAGCGCCGGTCAAGACAAAAAAAGCACTGGTGGAGCTTTGCCTGAAAGAATTTATACAGCGAAGACGGATGGAGCACCTGGCCGGGCTTTATGGCAGCGGACTGGTTGACCTTGATGTCCGGGATGTGGAGGCTTTCCGGAGCGATGATGAAGGGTGATCTGGTCCTTGTCGATACCACAGTATGGGTTCACTATCTGCGCGGCGGCAACCCTGAAGTGAAGGACCGCATAGTTCCACTCATTCTCGAAAACCGACTGGCCACTGCAGACATCATTATCATGGAGTTGCTGCGGGGCGTCAATTCGGAAAAGAATTTCCAGATTCTTCACGACGATCTTGTGGCGCTTCCGCGACTGGTCATGGATGCCGCAACATGGAAGCTTGCCTGGAAAAGCGGTTATCAGCTCCGCAAAGCCGGGGTCAATGTCCCACTGGCAGATACCTTGATTGCCGTCATCGCTGTACAGTATGGCTGTGTTCTGCTGCATAGTGACCAACATTTCAGCATGCTGTCGGACACTCTGGAGTTGCGTCAGGAGATGCTCATTCCGCGTCAAACTCAATCTGAGTAGATCAGTCAGTAATACCGGAAGGAAGAAGTGATAATTTATTCCTTGTTTTTCCGGGTGTTCCGTGGGCAGTTTCATTTGCCCCGAAGGGGCCTCTTTTTCCGCGCAGATTCGCCGGAAAAAGCCTGGTGGCTTACTCCTCAGACCCTGTCATAAAAAACAAGAAAAATTTGAACCGCAAAGGCGCTAAGTACGCAAAGTTAAAGACGTGAAGCACAGGGGTATTGTCCAAAACCGGGACACGGTTTTGGACAAGGCTGCCTTTTCATTTGCCGTACACCCGGCAAATGAAAAAAACCTTTCTGCCTTCCTTTGCGACCTTTGCGTCTTGAGTGACCACGCCAAGGCGTGGGAACGGGCGGTTAAGGTCTCTTTGTTTCTTGGGTTGCGGGCATGGCCCGCTTTGGAGAGTAAAATGAGGGCAAACACCATCTTTTTTCTTGACATGATACTAATCAGTGATACTATACATTTATGAACAGAAAACAGCGCCTGACGTTACAGAAAATCTTCGAAAAACCAGAGCGTTCGGACATTCTATGGCAAGATATCGAGGCGTTATTTTCAGCCCTTGGAGCCGATTTGACTGAGGGCAGAGGTTCTCGCGTAAGGGTGGTTCTTAATGATGTTCGTGCTGTTTTTCACCGCCCCCACCCTGAACGCGTGACGAATAAAGCGTCCGTACGCTCTGTACGTAGATTCTTGATAGAATCAGGAGTGGGTCTATGATGGAATATAAAGGATATTTTGCAAAGGTTGAATTTGATGATGATGCTAACATATTGCACGGTGAAGTCATCAACTTAAGAGATGTGATTACGTTTGAAGGCAGAGCAGTTGA
The DNA here is from genome assembly GCA_003563255.1 of Desulfonatronospira sp. GTDB lineage: Bacteria > Desulfobacterota > Desulfovibrionia > Desulfovibrionales > Desulfonatronovibrionaceae > Desulfonatronospira. The sequence continues at coordinate 5,772 of PWSL01000356.1, forward strand.
GGAGCTTCAACAAGCTTTGCGGGATTCGGTTGATGATTATCTGGATTTTTGCGCTGAGAGGGGCGAAGATCCGGAAAAACCATACTCGGGAAAGTTCGTTGTCCGTGTTGAGCCTGAGCTTCACAAAACCATTACCATTGAAGCTCGAAAAGAAGGTAAAAGCCTTAATGCATGGGTGAATACCGCTATATCCAAAGCATTGAAGGCCAGCAAACCAGGCGCTTGATAGGGACCAGGCGGGCCGTACCAATTTCGCAGTTTATCCTGTAAACAGATGTCCACGCTTTATGCCAGGCCTCAGCTAAAGAAGGGACGACGAGATTTGTTTTTTTTCAGGTTGGAAGAAGTATATTATGGGTCCCTGAAAACACCTGTTATCTAAACTTCTATTCTCCGAGGCGACACATATCCTGACACATGGGGCCTGGGTCATGAGTTTCGCTGTAGAATTAAGAGTAAACTAAAAACTACTGTCTCAGCCAGTATAGGATAGTGTATGGAAAAGAAAGAGGAAATCCTATTTTTTCTGCAAGAGCACAGAAAAGAACTCAAGGAAAGATTTTCCGTGAGACGAATCGGTCTTTTTGGGTCTGTACTTAATGATGCTGCAGAGACTGGCAGCGATGTGGATATTCTGGTAGAGCTGGATCAGCCCACATTTGACAACTATATGGACCTTAAATTTTTCCTGGAAGACGCATTCGGCCGATCGGTGGATCTTGTTCTGGCAGACAACCTTAAGCCCCGCCTCAAGCCGATTATTTCCCAAGAGGTGACCTATGCATAGATGTGACTGCAAAAAGTCATTTTTGCAGTCACAGACGTCAGAGATCAGAGGTCAGTAAAATCAAATAGTTATGTCACACGAACCACGCCAAGCGCGTGGCAGGGCGCGTGAATGATATCTGCATTTTTCATTCCCCGACTTTTTGCAGGTGCATCATATTTCGAAAATAAATGATTACAGGTGAGAGGCAAAGCCTTAAAGACACTGATCAGGTTTGGATATGTATGGAGGATTATGCAGCCGGGTGAAAAAGAACAGAA
>PWSL01000100.1 GCA_003563255.1 Desulfonatronospira sp.
AAGAAGGCTCCATTACCAATTCCGGGCGCTGGGCCCAGTGGCGTTATGAAGGCCCCAAACCCCTGGGGGGCAGTAAGAGCGACGGGGACATGATGGTCATGCTGGCCAGAAGGCTCAAAGCCCTTTACCAGGAGGAAGGCGGAGAATTCCCGGAACCTATTGCCAATCTTAACCTGGACAATATAGTCACTGACGGCGCATTTGATGTACAAAAAATGGCCAGGCTGCACAACGGCTACTTCCTCAGGGATAAGACCATCGATGGTACCACATATAAAGCCGGAACCCAGGTGCCGAGCTTTGCTCTGCTCCAGGACGACGGGTCCACTGCCTGCGCCAACTGGCTGTACTGCGGTTCCTTCACCGAGGATGGCAATTTGATGGCCCGCCGGGACAAGACCCAGACGGACATGCAGGCCAATATCGCTCTATTCCCCAACTGGTCCTGGGCCTGGCCGGTGAACAGGCGTGTGCTCTACAACCGGGCCTCTGTGGACAAGAATGGTCGGCCATACGCTCCGGACAAGCCGGTCATCAAGTGGCAGAACAACCAGTGGGTGGGTGACGTACCCGACGGCGGCTGGGGACCCAGCGAGAGGCATCCGTTCATCATGACCACAGAAGGCTTTGGCCGCCTCTTTGGGCCTGGCCTGGTGGACGGACCATTTCCGGAACACTATGAACCCCTGGAATGTCCTTTTGAAGAGCAGCCTTTTTCAAAACAGCTGCACAACCCCGTGGCCCTGCATTTCGAAGGGGAAAAACGGGCCGTGTGCGATCCGCGCTACCCCTTCGTGGGCACTACCTACAGGGTCACCGAACACTGGCAGACAGGAGTCATGACCCGCTGGACCCCCTGGCTTCTGGAATGCATGCCTGAACTCTTTGCCGAAATCGATCCGGAACTGGCAAAGCTGCGGGACATCAACAACGGCGACAAGGTTATCGTGGAAAGCCCCCGTGGCCAGGTGAAGGCAGTGGCCATTGTCTCCCATCGTCTGGCACCTTACAAAGTCATGGGCCAGACCCTGCACATGGTTGGCCTGCCCTGGCACTACGGCTGGCTGCAGCCCAAAGACAGCGGGGATGCGGCCAATCTGCTCACCCCGGCCGTGGGCGACGCCAACACCGGAATTCCGGAAACCAAGGCCTTCATGGTTAACATCCGCAAAGCTTAAGGAGGAATGATTCATGGATGGAAAAGGATTTTTTATAGATCTGACTAAATGTCACGCCTGCCGGGGATGCCAGGTGGCCTGCAAGCAGTGGCACAAGCTGCCGGCAGAAGATACCAGGAACTGGGGCTCATTCCAGAATCCCAAAGACCTGTCCTTTATCACATACAAGCTGGTGCGCATGGAGGAAGTGGTTGAAAACGGCAAGATCAAGGACTGGCTTTTCTTCCCGGATCAATGCAGGCACTGCTTTGATCCGCCATGTAAAATGGTCGGGGACATGGACGACGAGCAGGCAGTGCTCCAGGACGACCGCACCGGTGCAGTCCTGTTCACCTCCAGGACCAAGAATCTCTTTCCTGACGAGATCAAGGGGTCCTGTCCCTATGATATTCCCAGGGCTGACCAGAACTCGGGCCTGATTTCCAAATGCGACATGTGTTTTGACCGGGTTATGAACGACAGGCTCCCGGCCTGCGTTCTAGCCTGTCCCACCGGCACCATGCACTTTGGGGATATGGACGAGATGAAGGAATTGGCTGAAAAGAGGCTGGCAGAAGCCAGAAAGATCTATCCCGAAGCTGTTCTGGGTGACCCCCGCGCAGTGCGGGTGATCTATCTCTTCCAGACCAGCCCGTCCAAGTTCTATCACTCTGCCGTAGCCAGCCTGCATGGACCCAGACGCTTCACCCGCAAGGAGGCCTTTGCCAGGGTGTTCAAGAACCGCAGACCGCTGGTTTAAACATCTATCATGCAAAAGGGGCCGGATCTCATCCGGCCTTTTTTTTGGCAAAGCAAAGCCAGGGCCTGTTACCCCGAAATGAAAAAGAAAAGGGGAGGGTGTTTACGCGTCCCTGGCAGTTGATGGCAGGCCTTTTTTATCTTATTTCCAGTATTGTCGAGACTGCCTGGCAAATTTTGTCAAGCTCTTGAGGGGGCAACGCTTCGATCTTCTTCTTGAGCCTGTATTTTGAAACGGCTCGCAGCTGATCGACTACGGCTACGGCAGGGCCACCCTGGCAATGCACCGGAATCGTTATCGGTGGGTGTGGCTTCGCAGCGGTAGAGAGTGGGACTACAATAACAGTGCGGCGAAGCCGGTTTATGGTGTTGTGCGTAAGCACGACACAAGGACGGGTTTTTTTCAACTCTGAACCCTGAGTCGGGTCCAAACTCACCCACCAAATGTCTCCCCGCATGATGACGGGTTCGGTCATTCCTCGATCCCGTCCTCAAATGCCTGCCATTCATCAATCTCTTGCTCTAAAACTGTGTCCCTATTGGCTGCACGGCAGGCATCCGCCAACGAGCTGTCATGTTTCGCTAATTCTTGCTCCAGCAATCGTGTAACAAGACGGGATCGCTGACGGGGAGGTACTGATGCCTGGAATCGGCGAGCAATCTCATCTGGTATGGATAAAGTTATTCGCATAGATTATCTGTATGTTTTATGATTTATGATGTCAAGCAGACTTATTCATGATCAAGGTTTAAATTGCAGGTAACCATTCAGAGGGTCTTCGGTGGTGATTACTGGACGATTGAGGCATCCCCTGAATGGTTACAATTGCAGAGTCCCGCAAGGAAGGTACCGGCTTTTCTCGACCATGACATAAAGACAGAGGTAACCATTCAGGGGGACATCGGTGTTGGCTGATGGCACAAGGCCAGGGGACTGTCCCCGCTAAGTGATGATTATGATGCTTCACAAAACTTCGCGTCTGTACTTTTCAGTTGTGCAGTGAAAGTGTCGCGGGGACTGTCCCCCTGGCCGGTATCTGCCCCCTGAATGGTTACAGACAGAGGGGTTGGATTCTGCGGCTACAGGATATGCCTGCAACAGCTCATATTTCTTCCACTCTTATAACCCTTTGAGCTTATTGCCGAGGCAATAATGTCCACTGTCTCCTGCACAGCCTTATCAACGCAGGGACTCATAATATCCGTGAACTCGTCAATCCTCTCCACTTCTATCAGGAAAATCCTTAATTCTCCTGGCATTTCATCCGGAAACAGCTGATAAGCAGTCTTGAGGGTCGCTCCAAGGGTTATGGCGTGGGAACTGGCCAGGTTTTTGGATGAAAAGATGTCCTCGATCCTTACTTCCATAACTGTACCCGGCTTGTTTCCCAGACTGCATGCGTCAACAATATACGCCCGGTTATAACCCATAAGCCTGTCCATGACCTCGAAGCCCACGGTGTAAAGCTCCTGGGTATCAACGGGAAGATCCATCCTGGATATCCGCTGAACCACCTCCAGCCCGGCCCGGTCATCCTGGAGCAGAGGATTGCCTATGCCCAGGACAATAGTTCTAACATCATTCATGCTGTATGCCTTATTAAATAAATTGACGCAGGTGGCCTGCCCCCGGACGCAGGTGTGCAGGGGGGGAAGACAGTCTTCCCGCCCTGTGACCCCATACTTAGAAGTTCTTCATTTGCTTGTACAGTTCACCGCTGTTTTTATAGATGTTTACCTCCACCGGCTGCTGTCCTCCGGTAACCGTATGCGTGGCGCAGGCCAGGCAAAGGTCATAAGGCCTGAAGGCCATTTCCACGTGGTTCAGCAGGGCCTCGCTTACATTTCCATCCTGAATAAAATGCCGGGCCGCGGTTTTTACGGCCAGGTTGATGGGTGCGTTGTTGTGGGTTGTGGACACAATAAGGTTGGCGTTCTGAACAATCCCCTGGTCATCAGTGATATAATGATGAACCAGGGTGCCCCTGTTGGCTTCGAGAATCCCTACTCCCTCACCGGTGCAGGACGATGGCTGGTTCCAGGTATCGCTGCCGGTTATCTCCGGATCCCTGGACAGTTCCAGGCATTTTTCAGCGGCTGCCAGCACCTCGATGGCCCTGGCCCAGTGGTAAGCCTGGATATAATGCACAGGTCTGGCTCCAAAAGTATCGTGAAACTTCTCAAAATGCTCCTGGGCCAGCGGGGTGCTCATGGAATCCACCACGTTCATCCGGGCCAGGGGACCCACGCAGTATATATTCGTGTCCGGGCCGCTCTTTATCCCGTCCCAGCCTCCAAGTTTTTTGTTGTAAGGAAACTTGAGATAGGACCAGGGCAGGACCCGTTCGGATATAAAATCAAGGTATTCTTTGCCGCGAAAAGTACCCACAACATTGCCTTTGGCGTCTATGGCCTTCTGGGTACCGTCATATAGAGCAAAGCGGTTCTGCTCATCAACGGTTGCCATGCAGCCCACTTCGACCCTGTACATTTCTCCTGTGACCAGTTCCATGTATTTGGGATTCTTGAGCACCACGTCATCAAAGACCTGGAGAGTCAGCTTGCCCAGCTCCACCAGTTCTTCAGCCCATTTCTCGATCTGAGCCCGCTCTTCTTCATTGATCCTTTTGGACCATCCTCCTGGCAGGGCTGCAACAGGATGATTGGGCTTGCCGCCCAGGAGTTCGAAAATTTTTACGGCCAGGCCGCGTTTCTGAAGAACAAGTTTCCCTGTCTCTGCACCTACAGCCTTGATAAGGCCCACCAGGTTACGTTCTGCCGGCGATGCGTCCGGACCCACTACGAAATCCGGAAAACCAAGGGCATAAAGCACAGCAGTATGGTCTTCCACTGTATGAGCGCTGTAGAACAGCTCCCTCAGCTTTCTGCCCGTAGAGGGCGGAGCGACGCCGTAGACATCATCCGAGGCCTTCATGGAGCACAGAAAGTGCACCGCCCGGCAGACTCCGCACACCGTGGACACTGTCCTGGGCACCTCCTCAATGGGCATGCCCTGCAGAAACTTTTCATACCCGCGAAACTCCACTGTCTGGAAAAAGGCATCGTCAACATTGCCGTTTTCATCAAGAAAAATGGCGATCTTGCCGTGCCCTTCCAGGCGGGTCATGGGATTGATCTCTATTTTTTTCACTTTACTTTCTCCTTTGATTTGCCCCCCGTTAAGACCCAGTGTCTTTTTTATCAGGGCCGCTATTTTGCCCATTTTAAACCTCCGGGGCTATGGTTTATTGCCAGGGGTCAATTTCTGATTGAGTATTCCTGAAGAGTAAGAATATCTGTAACACAGCTTGGCCATATCATTAAATTTTTGAATAAACTTCTCAGCTGTGGCATCATCCTTGAGGCTGGAGGCAATGGTTGAGACACACCTGGCTCCGTAATCCTTGACTCCGGGAATAGGTCCGCCGCACCCCCGGCAGGGAATATTGACATTGAGGCAGGATGCTCCGCAGTCCCCCTGGGTCACCGGACCAAAGCAGATATAACCCTGCTGGAGCAGGCATTTGTCTTCATCCGGCCTGCCGTCTACTGTCCTGAAAATATCTCCTATGGGCAGTCTTTGCTGATCATGCTCGGCCGGGTTACGCTTGCAGATATCGCACACGGCCTTGCCCGAGGTCAGCCATGAGCCCTTGGGCGGCAGATTGCCCGAGACAACTGCCTGGATCAACTGGAAAATAAAGTCATGATGCGGGGGACACCCGCCAACATAGTAATCAACATCCACCAGCTGATCTATGGTGCTGACCCTCTTGGTGAAGGCAGGCAGGGTCAGATCATATTTTCCTTCCCAGAGACACTGCGGCTCGGGGAGCAGCCCTTCTGGATTGTCGGTACTGAAGGTGTCCTTGTAAGCCTGATTGAAGAGTTCCTCCTTGGAATGCATGTCTCCCATGGCGGCTATCCCGCCCAGAGATGCACATGCCCCGAAGGCCACCAGGGTCTTGGATTTCTGACGGAGCACCTTGACCGTATGTTCGTTCTCAGTATTGCGGACCATGCCGTCCACAAAGGCCAGATCAATGTATCCGTCCTCCATGGCTTCCAGGTCCTTGTACTTGACGTCGGCCACGGTGGGAGCCCAGAATACCACCTCCAGGTGTTCCAGGGCATCCACAAGCCTTTCAGAAATATCAACCAGGGCCGTTTCACAACCGGCACATCCTCCTGCCAGCAGAAATCCGAATTTAATTTTATCAGCCATTAAGCACCTCCCTTGACCGGATTCGGGCCAAGCTCCTGCAGTTCCCGGGTGAATTCCTCCACCACTTCGGCAAAGCGCTTGCCCTCGGCCCCGGATATCCATTCCAGCCTGAAGCGCCTGGAATCAAACCCGGCGTCCTCTATCATTTTTTTGAGTATAGTCATGCGGCGCGAAGTCTTGTAGTTGCCTTCCTTGTAGTGGCAATCGCCGTAGTGACATCCTCCGATGAGCACACCGTCTGCCCCTCTGGCCAGGGATTCAAGAACATACTCCGGCTCCACGCTACCTGAGCATGGCACCCTGATCAGCTTGATGGTCGGGGGGTATTTACAGCGCAGGTTGCCGGCCAGATCAGCCCCGGCATAGGTGCACCACTGGCAGGCAAACCCCACAATATTTGGACTGAAAGACATGAATTTATCCTCCTGGTTGTCATTTTTGGATTCTTCTCTGCTCGCTTTGAATCTCGGCAATTATTGCATCCCTCGGCGTCTGGCTGATGGCCGCCACCTGGGCAGGATCAAAGCCCAGGGCCAGAGCCAGCACCTGGGTGTAGTAAAAAACCGGGATCGTGGAATCGATAACCCCGCGCTCCTTGAGTATGGGCTGAGACATGTCGAACTGCAGAAA
>PWSL01000511.1 GCA_003563255.1 Desulfonatronospira sp.
CCTCAATTGGGGACAGGCACCCCCGCACTTATTTTTTCCAATAAAACCAAGATCATTTTGAATAAAAATAAGTGCGGGGAGAGCCAGTCCCCGGAGGTCAATCATAAGTTTCGCTGTAGGGCTAATCTTCGGGTAATAATTTAGGCAAACTGAGTCGGGAATGCAAGCATTTTAGGCTTGCGGGCCTGCTTGAAAAAGATTACCGGCTGTTGTAGATGACCAGGATTCAAACACAGCCACGCAGTTCATATACAAGGAGAAATCATTATGCAGCAGACCAAGATCATTCTGGAAGAAAAGGATATGCCTACAAGTTGGTACAATGTCATGCCGGATCTGCCTGAGCCCATGGCACCTCCCCTGGATCCCGGGACCATGCAGCCCATTGCCCCTGAAAAACTTTCCGCCATTTTTCCCATGTCCCTCATCGAGCAGGAGATGTCCGGGAAAAGCTGGATTGATATTCCGGAGCCCATCTTGGAGATATACAGGCTTTACAGGCCTTCTCCCCTGGTCAGGGCCAGAAGGCTGGAGCAGGCGATAGGCAGTAAAGCCAGGATTTATTACAAGGATGAATCAGTATCGCCTGCGGGTTCGCACAAGCCCAACACTGCAGTAGCCCAGGCCTATTACAACAAGATTGAGGGAGTAAGCCGCCTGGCCACGGAAACAGGCGCTGGTCAATGGGGTACAGCCCTGTCTTTCGCCTGCAAGATGCTGGGAATGAAATGTACGGTATACATGGTTCGCTGCAGTTATGATCAGAAACCATACCGTGGTATCATAATCCGGGCTTACGGGGGCGAAGTGTTTCCATCTCCATCCAGGCATACCAGCGTGGGACGCAAGGTCCTGGAGCAGGACCCCTCTTCCGGAGGCAGTCTGGGCCTGGCCATCTCCGAGGCTGTGGAAGACGCCGTTCAGAACAGTGACACCAAGTATGCTCTGGGCAGTGTGTTGAACCATGTCCTGCATCATCAGACCATTACCGGCCTGGAAGTCAAGAAACAGCTGCAGATAGCGGGCGAAAAGCCGGATATCCTCATTGGATGCGTAGGAGGGGGCAGCAACTTCGGCGGGCTGATACTGCCCTTTATGCCGGAGAAACTTGACGGCCGGAAGATCCGCTTCATGGCTGTGGAGCCCCAGGCCTGCCCCACACTGACCAAGGGCAGGTTTACATATGATTATGGGGATATGGCCAAACAGACACCTCTTATCAAGATGTACACCCTGGGGCATGGATATTTCCCTCCCCCTATTCATTCCGGGGGGTTGCGCTACCACGGAGAAGCCCCTATAATTTCCCATGTAGCCAAACTGGGACTACTGGAGGCCAGGGCCTATTTTCAAAACGAGGTGTTTGACGCCGCCCGGTTGTTCATGCAAAATGAAGGGTTTTTGCCTGCCCCGGAAACAGCGCATGCCATAAAAGCCACCATTGACGCTGCCAGAGAAGCTGAGCCGGGACAGGTAATAGTGTTTTTGTATTCCGGTCACGGTCTGCTGGACCTGGGTTCCTACGATACTTATCTTAAAGGAGAGCTCAAGGATCAGGCCTTTTCAGATGAGGATATTAAGAAATCTCTGTCGGAATGCCCGGAGGTCTAGCCTGGCTCATTACAGCGACACTTTATTTAAACTCGAAGGGGACTGGCTCTCACCAACGCTTTTTTTTAATCCGCCGCTTTTCTTTCAGAAAAATCAGCTTGGGAGAACCGGTCCCCCTGCGGGCTGTCTGCCTCCCTCTACTCTCTCTGAGTTGCCTGCTCTTTCCTGCGGCCTGGAAGATCTACTGGCTGGAAGCGGATCAGCAAGCCGACCCGCAAGAACGAATTTTTACGAGCCGGAGGTCGGGCAGAAAGCCATGCCACATGCAAAGCGTTAAACCAGATGAATAAAGGAGAAAAAGTCATGCTTGATGTATTCAAGAAGGGAATTCTTACGGGACTGGGACTGGTAGTGGTTACTGCCGAGGAACTTGAAAAAAAGGTCAACCAGATGGTGGAAAAGGGCAAGCTTTCCGCTGAAGAAGGTGAAAACCTGGTCAGGGAGTTTGTTCAGAAGAGCGAAACACAGCAGTCGGAGCTTCAGGAATGGCTATTGAACACCGTCAAGACCGGTCGCGAAAGGCTGGAGATTGCAGGCCGAGAAGAGGTACAGGATCTGGAAGCCAGAGTTTCCAGCCTGGAAGACCGGGTTTCCGCCCTGGAAAGCCTTAAGATGCAGGAAGAAAAAAAGGACAGGGGGTAATTGTGTCTGTTGTTTTCTGCTACAGCGACACTTTAGTTGAACTCGAAGAGGGACTGGCTCCCCGTTACTTATTATAATAAGCCGTAAGGGATTAGAAAGATACTGATATACCGCTATAGTAATGCTTTGCCCGCAACCCAATAAAGAAAAGCGCTTTTTTGACAGGATTAACAGGATTAAGAGATGGATTAAGAGAAAAATATTTTTGTCCTGGCCGGAAGCCAGGCCAAAAGGTAATCACTCCAGCACTCACTTTCTTCCGGCACCCATGAATGCCGGAAGAAAGTGAGTGCTGGATGGCTAATGCAATCTGCGGCTTCCGGCCGCTGATTGCTTATCCTGTCCATCTATGCCTGCCACGCGTCTTTAGCGTGGTTAATCCTGTCTAAAATTTCTTGTTTTTTGTAACCCCAGTTAAAATCAGCAAAGCAGGAACGCCTTCAGCGTTGTTAAACTGGGCAGGCAGGCTTTCAACGGTTAAGTCACTAAACAGTAACGGTATATTGGTATTTTGAACATCCCTAAGTCTTCCTTAGGAAAATAAGTGCCGGGTGCCTGTCCCCGGTGGCCGAGGCAATAATTAACCCAAAGTGTCGCTGCAGTGATACATTTTTTGTAAGGATAAACTGATGGATATTCGGGCCATAGCTCACCTGGGACGTTTTCGCGAGATAGTCAGTACACTGGTCAAGTACGGCTTTGACGATGTGGTGGACCGCCTGGATGTCCCGGGGCGCCGGTATCTTGAAAAAATCAGGGTACACACCATGCATCTAACCCGGTGGGAGAGAATGCGCATGGTGCTGGAAGAGCTGGGACCGACCTTTATCAAATGCGGACAGATCCTTTCCCAGCGGGCGGATCTCCTGCCCAGGGAGCTGCTGGATGAACTGCGAAAACTTCAGGATGACGTCCCGGCTGAAGAATTTTCAGAGATCAGGAAGGTGCTGCAGGACAGCTTTAATGCCCCCCTGGAGGATATTTTTTCTGAAATTGAAGAGACCCCCATAGCAGCAGCATCACTGGCCCAGGTGCACAAGGCCAGATTAAAGGACAGTGACCAGGAGGTGGCCCTCAAAATCCAGAGACCTGATATTGCGGAGACCATCAAAAGTGACATGGACATCCTGGAAAGGATAGCCATCCGCCTGGACGGGCGTATGGAGTCATTCAAGGTTTACAATCTACCGCAGCTGGTACAGCGCATCAGAAAGCTCATGCTTCAGGAGCTGAATTTTGTTCAGGAAATGCGCAATATGCAGGTGGTGCGCTCTCATATCCTGCCCGAAGAAAAGATTCTGGTCCCGGAGGTTTATCCTGACCTGTGCGGTCAGTACGTCATTACCATGGAGCTTTCCCGCGGCAGCAAAATGAAAGACGTCAGGATAAGCGAACTCAAAAACAGAGCCAGCCTGGCTAAACTCGGACTCAACTTTTCCATCAGGCAGGTCCTGGAGCAAGGTTTCTTTCACGCCGACCCCCATCCCGGCAACATCCTCATAGACGAGGAAGAAAATATGATCCTGCTGGACTGGGGCATGGTGGGGCGTCTGACCAACAAGGTGCGTTATGAGCTCATTGATCTCATAGGGGCCGTGGTGGACAATGACGTGGAGGAGGTTACGGAAATACTTATTTCCTTTACCATGGGCCGGGAAAATGTAAACCGCAACATGCTCCAGAACGAGGTTCTGGAGGTGGTGAGCCATTTTACCAGGCTGCCTCTGAAAGAAGTCAACCTGGGACAGCTGCTTATGGAATTGACCACCCTGCTCAGGAATCACGGCAGAATACTTACAACAGACCTTTCAATAATGATCAAGGCCATGGTTACTGCCGAGGGAACGGCCAGGCTGCTCTATCCTGAACTGGACGTCATCAAGGAAGCCGAGCCCATGGTGCGCCGCATGGGAAAGAACCGCTTCAGTCCCTCCAATATTTTTAAAGGACTGCAGAAAAGCCTGAGGTACCTGCTGCGTTTTCAGTACGAACTGCCGAGGCAGACACTGGATATTATCAGCAAACTGGACCGGGGAGAACTGGCCATACGCTTTCAGCACCAGAACCTGGAGGGACTGCAGGCCACCCTGGAGAGGGTAATAAACCGGCTGGTGGTGGGCATTGTAACCGGAGCCCTTTTCCTGGGCTCGGGTATGGTGATTATTGCCGATACCGGCCCCAGGCTCTGGGGGTACCCTGCCCTGGGCGTCATTGGTTATATTATCGCCATCTTTCTGAGCCTGAGACTGGTAATGGCCATGGTACGTTCAAGGAAGAGGTGAGGGTTCAGCTTAGCTTTTCAAGACCGGCTGCAGCCGGGTTACAGTAGCAGGGACCTCTGGGATATTTGATGCAGGCACTCCTTGGTGACAGCTTCATCTGGAAGTATTTTGATGTTCCCGGGCAAGGTGACGGGCGTACTCCAGGATGCTTTTCCGGTCGTGTATGTCGTTGTCTCTGGCCCAGTTTGTTGTCTCACGCATAATGCGGCCTACCAGGGGCCCCGGGGGAATCCCTGTAAGCTGCATCACCTGGTTGCCGCTGATAACCGGTCTGCTGCTTTTGCTGTCTTCATCCAGCCAGGAAGCCACCCTTGCAAGGGCCTGATTTATTTTTTCCTGCTGTCGACGCCCTTTTTCCGTCCCCCTGGCCTGGTGATCACAGACCGAGGCCCTGGCCAGGAGAGGCCAATAGGGGTGCTCAACCATTTCCAGTATTTTTGAGGGCCGCATTTCATCCAGGCCGTGCATGCGCATGTGGTTGACCGCAACCGCCTGCATAGCCCTGGCCACCACCCCTGGGAGCCTGAGTCTTTGGGCCAGGTTCCGGACTAAATCACGGGCCGCCCGGTCGTGGCCTCGATAAGAACCCATGCCGGGGTTCAACTCCGCTACAGGTCCTTTGCCCAAGTCATGGGCCAGCAGAGCCATGTTCAGGGCAGAGTCAGGCAGTCTGTTGGATCGGATGGCTTCCAGTGTATGGTGGAACACATCCCCCTCGGGGTGATGCCTGGGGTCGTGAGGCAGGTCCTTCAGGGCTTCCACCTCCGGCAGCAAAAGACGCAGCAGTCCCATACTGTCCATAAGCACGATCCCACGTGCGAATGCAGGACCATTAAGCGAGGCCAGCCTTATTATTTCACGGCCTGCTCTTTCCGGAGATATCCGGCATATATCCGGGGCCAGTTCCCGCATAGCCTGCGCAGTTCTCTCCTCCAGTTCAAAATCAAATTCACAAGCCAGCCTTATCCCCCTGAGCATGCGTAACGGGTCCTCCCTGATGCGAGCCCTGGGGCATTGCACCCCACGCACCTGCTTCAGGATGATATCCTGTTGTCCACTGTAAGGATCCAGCAGGACCATGTTTTCGTCAAGGGACATGGCATTGATGGTGAAATCCCTGTGCAGGGCGTCCTTTGAAAAAAGCAGGTTTTTTTTATCCGCACTTGCCATGAGATCCCGGGAAAACTCTTCGACGCCCCTGAACCGGGTTGTTTCCAGGTACTCTCCACTATGGACCAGGACAATGGTTTGAAAGCTTCGGCTTTTGCCCATATCATAGGCCTTGAAGATTTCCTGTAGTTTTTCCAGAGGCATATCCGTTGCCAGGTCCACATCTTTTACGGAGCGCTGAAGAAGAATATCCCGCACCGCACCACCCACAACCAGGGCTGTATAACCATGCCTGTTAATAATTTGAATTGCATCTAAAGCAGCGGCCAGGCCTTTATGATCAGGCTCGTGGAGAAGCGGACGTGATGGCTGGGAGCATGCCGGGAAAGAATCCTGTGGCGGATGCTTGTAGCCTGGACTGGGTGACATTTCTGAATAGCCGCCTTTGATGATTATAGTTTAACACTTGAGAGTTCAAAGTTCCTGGTTTCTTCGTTCCTGGTTGAAAGAAATAAAGTCAATAATTTTAGATAGAGATCTGGTCTGGCCCGAAAGACATGTTGAGCTGCCAAAAAAAAAATAAAAATAAATGGTTACAAAAAACTTTTGACTGTCCAGTTTAACACCACAAAACTAACACTACAGCGACACTTTATTCAAGCTGGAAGGGGACTGGCTCTTTTGCAGCCGGATAGTCCGGCCGTTTTACGGTTTGAGGTCGGCAAAAGTGCCTGTCCCCGGTGGCCGGGGCGATAATTTACTCAAAGTGTCGCTGTAGTGCTAATATTTTTAATTAATATCGTATCTCAATTGAGGACAGGCACCTCCGCACCTATCTGTTTCAAATATTCTGCAGTGTTTCTGCCATATAAAATTGGGTGCGGGTGAAGCCGCTCCCCCACCGGGCTGTATGCCTCTTGGCTGGAAGCCATGCGATATGCAAAGCTATGAACAGATACCAGGTAGAAAAGATTCGTTACAGGTATCTGTTTAGCGCTTTGCATGTAGCACGGGGACTGGCTCTTCCGGGACCCGCTTGTCCCAAAAAATGAGTCGATTTGAGCACAAAATGATGCTCAAGTGGGTCCCGGAGTGCCTGTCC
>PWSL01000531.1 GCA_003563255.1 Desulfonatronospira sp.
ATTTTTCCGCACAAATACCAAAATTACAGACTCGAAGTTATGCGTACCTGCACAGATAGTACTTAGCGGGGACAGTCCCCAGGCCTGGTGCCAGTAATCAACACCGATGACCCTCTGAATGTTTACCTGAAGCTTATCACTACCGGGCAACGTATAATAACTGGTAACTTCTCAATAACTCCTGGCGATCTTACACTAAGAAAAATACCTGGATTCCGGCTTTCGCCGGAATGACGAATGAAAACAGGTCATTGCATTGTGATGTCATACCGGCGGAAGCCGGTATCCAGGAATACTGCCCGGAGTTATTGAGAAGTTACAAAAACTGACTTTTTGTGCAGGCGCAGCATGCCGTAAACCGGCAAATCAAGAATCAGGGGTCCAATAAAAAAATGGAAGGAAATGTCTGGGCAGGCTACTCCAGGCCTGTAAGAAACCGGCGGGCAATTTCATCCCGGGAGGGAAATACTAGAAACAGGTCCCAGAGATTGACCAGCTTCAGGGTTTTGGTGACCTGCTCCGAGGGGTTGAGCAGACAAAAGATCCTGCCTTCGTGCAGACTGCGGTTGTTCAGGGCGGTGACAAAGCCGATGCCGGCACTGTCCATAAACTTTACACCCGACAAGTCCAGGGCCAGCACCTGCCAGGTACGGCTGAAAAAAGCCTCAAATTGCTTTTTCAGATTCTCCACAATTTCCATGGTCAACTCCTGGGAGATATCCACAATGAGCATTCCGTCTGTTTCCTCTACCTGCACTCTTTCCATTGCTTTGGACCTATCTTTTTGGTAAAACTGAATACATTGCTGTTGTTTTCCCTGGAGTAGTCAAAAGAGTGCATGACCTGGCGCATGATGAAAATTCCTCGGCCGGATTCCTCAGATTTTTCCGGTAGTTGCCAGGGACACTGAAACTCTTTTCCCCAGTCCCGCACCTGAAAATCCACCCGCTGATTTTCCAGGATCTCAATCTTTATCTCCAGTTCCCCGGGAAGGCCCTGGTAGGCATGCAGGGCTGCATTATTGCAGGATTCCGTGAGGACCAGCTCAATATCGAACAAAACGTCGGAAGTAACAAACATGTCCAGAAAGGACTTGACCGCCCGGGCGATCATTCTTGAGCGGCAGGGGGTGACAGTATCCTTGAGTATCAGTTGCAGCATACAAACCTCCTGGAACATCAAGACCTTGTCCTGATCCACAGGGCCGTAAGATCATCCCTGAACCTGACATTATCGCCCCCGATAAGTTCCAGCCTGGTTTTCAGAAGGTTGAGGTCAAAATCTTCCCGGCGCATCATCTGATGTACCTCGTATCGAAACCTGTCAAGACCCAGGATCTCCCCCGGGGCGGTCTCCCACTCATAAAAGCCGTCGGTATACAGAAATGCCTTGATACTGTCCTTGTAGTACAACTCACCAGAGGTTATGTCCAAGGGAAAAATGCCAAGAGGTCTGCAATTGGGTAAAACCTCATGCATGAGTTCATGATCAGCTAAAAAAAAACCGGGGCAGTGCCCGGCATTGATGTATGTCAGGCTTCTGGCACTCAAATCCAGGTCACAGGCCAGCAGGGTTACGAAATCCGCCTCCCCGCCCACGATCTGGAACAGATCATCGTTAACGAAACCCACCACCTGCTCCAGTGAGAAATAATTCCTCCAGGACATGCGGAAAATGGTCCGCACGGTATTCATGATGAATGCAGCCCTGGCACCGTGGCCGGAGACGTCGGCCACAACGAATCGCAGAGTGGCTGAACCCACCGGGAAAAAATCGTAATAATCCCCGCTGGCCTTTCCCGACGGCAGATACATCCAGTCCAGGTCCACCCCTGAAAAATCAAATTCCCCCCTGGGAAGAAGCCTGTTCTGCAGGTCGGCCACCGTATCCATTTCCGCTGAAATTATCGAATAAGCCCTGCGCAGTTCTTCCAGGATCAGCACCTGACGTCTAGCCACCCTGACCCTGGCCTGCAGCTCTTCGCGTACAAATGGCTTGAGCACAAAATCATTGGCCCCCTCATTCAGGGCCTGTACCTTGACCTCTGTGGACTCCTCCCCGGTAAGGACCAGAATGAAAACATCCCTGTCGACCCGGGAGTTTCGAATATGTCGAATAACTTCCAGACCGTCCATCACAGGCATATGGATGTCAAGCAGAATAATGTCAGGGGCAAAGGAAGCAAACATCTCCACTGCCTCCCCCCCGTCAGAGCTCTCTTTAATCTCAAATTCATCAGACAGAAGCCGCACCAGAAATTTGCGGTTGATACTGGAATCCTCGGCAATGAGAAGCTTTACTTTTTTCATTGGAACCGGAAAACCTGCTTATTCAAAATCCCTGCTATCCAGCATTATGGTCACCGGCCCCCAGTTGCAAAGTTCCACTTCCATTTCCCGCCCGAAAAAACCGGTATATACTCTGGCCCATGACTGCTGAACCTGCTCTGCAAAGGCCTGGAAAAGCTCCCTGGCGGCCTCCCCCGGCAGGGAACCGGAAAAGCCTGGTCTGCGACCCTTGCGGCAATCGGCGTACAGGGTGAACTGGGGCACCAGCAATAGATCCCCCTGAATATCTGCAAGGCTCAGGTTCATCAGGTCCCCGGCATCAGGAAATATCCTCAGGTTCGTAATTTTTGCGGCCATGATCCCCCAGGCCCTGCTACCGGGAAGATTTTCATCCTCCCGGGCGAAGCCCACCAGCCCGGTAACGCCTGTGCCGATCCTGACCGCCCTGTCCTCTGGAGCAGACTTTGCCTGCACCCTGGCCCATTTTGTGCGCTGCAAAAGTATCCTCATGAATCATCCCTGACTTAGCTGCATGCCAGAAAACACTGACCATCCAGAAATTTACCCTTTGTAACCATTCAGAAACCGGCTCGGGGACAGTCCCCAGGCCCGGTGCCGGTAATCATCACCGAGGACACTCTGATTGGTTACTACCCTTCTTAACCCTGTACATGGCCATATCAGCCAGGCGCAGAAGGTCTTCGGGGTTATGGGCGTCATCCGGGTAGATGCTTATACCTATGCTCACCCCCAGCTTATGTTCACAAGACTGGATGGAGTAAGGCTGGCTCACCTCCCGTGAAATGTTTTGGGCCACCTTCTTGGCATCCTGCAGGCTATTGATATCCGGCAGGAGGACAACAAACTCATCTCCCCCGAACCTGGCAATGGTATCAGAAGCCCTGACCGTCTGCTTCAGCCGCCGGGATACTTCCTTCAGCAATTCATCCCCAGACTTGTGCCCATAGTTGTCATTGATGGCCTTGAACCCGTCAAGATCCAGAAAAAGAAGACCGATCTTTTTACCAGTTCGACTGCTGCCTGCTATGGCTACTTCCAGACGGTCCTGCAGGAGGTTTCTGTTGGGAAGTCCGGTCAATCCATCATGCATGGCCATATGTTCTATACGCTCCTGCATCCTGCGCTGCTCGGTGATATCTATCCCGGTGCCCAGGACATACTCCGGGTTGCCATCCTCATCGTCCAGGATACAATTTGACCAGGCTATCAGTTTTTTTTCCCAGGATTTTGTCACCCAGAAATTTTCGTGATGTACCGGCATATCCTGCAGGTTTTTACTGAAAAAAAATTCTAGGTAATCAGTATCCCTTGGAGAGATAAGCTGTGCTCCAATGTTCGTGCTTTGAAGCTCTGCAAACGAGTACCCTGACAACCTTTCACAGGCCCGGTTGAAATGCAGCAGTTTACCCTCTTTGTCCAGAAGGACAACCAGGGCGTCCACTGTATCCAGAACCTTGGACACAAAGCTTTTTTCACGGCGTAACCGTTCTTCTATTACCTTGCGCTTGTTGAGTTCTTCCACCACCTGGTCGCGGACCTTCCTGTGCTCGATGATACGCCGGTTCAGTTCTGTTACATCCTGGATGGTGACCAGGGCCAGGCGGCATGACGAAGCTTTTATTTTAATCCTGACAGGAACCACCGTGGTATTCTGCTGTCTGGTGTCGCCGTCTCTGGTACTGATACGTATAAAACATTCATGCAGGTGGGAGGAGAAAACAGCCGGGGGGCCACCGTCCAGCACGGCGCGAATCCTGGGGACAAACCTGGGCTGGTCGATTTCAGGATACAGGTGCAGCAGCGACTGTCCCAGGACCTGTTTTTGGTCCATTTCTGTCCAGTCATGCATAATCCTGTTCCAGAACTGAATGCGCATATCCTGGTCCAGGATGAAAATACCCAGAGGAAGCTGGTTCAGTATCCAGAACTTATCCTGAATTTCATTAGAGATCATAAATGGTTACAATGGGACTGTCTTATTATTGTCCAGACTGTTCTCTGACGACTATCTCCAGGAGCCTGGAAAGCTCCTCCATGGAACTGATGCCGAACAGCAGGAGGATGTCACCTGCTATTGAGTGCTCGCTGACCCTGAAATGAGCCTTGGCAAGAATCACAGCGTATCCGTTCTCGGCAATATCCTGTTCCAGGAGATCATGGATGCTGGATTCAAACATGAAATCCGGGAGAGAATACTCCAGGTCCATGTGCAGAAAGTTGGCAAAGTTGCCCAGAACGCTGTTTAATACAATATTACCTATCTCAGTCAAGGCCGCGCTGCGCATGGAATCCAGGTCCAAGTCCCCGGGTTCTTCCTGCACCAGCAGGGTGACCAGGTTGAGGGCGCTTTCAGGGGGAAACAGCAGGGCCGCCTTTCCGGGTACAGGACCTGAAAACCTGAGCACCACGGAAGCCAGGGATGAAGTGTTGAGCAGTGACAATTCTTCCTGGGCCTGCTCCATCTGCAGCACCCTTATTTCGGGTACGCTAAGTTCCACGTGCATGGCCAGCATGGCATTCAGTGAATTGCCTGCCTGACCCACCCCGATATTGATGATTTCAGTCAGAGCATCTTTGTGCAGCTCATTTAACATAAACGATGATCCTTATCACAACAGCGACACTTGATTTAAGCAGGAAGGGGACTGGCTCTCCCCGCACTAATGATTAAAATGCCGTCAAACATCCTTCAGAAAAATAAGTACGGGGGTGCCTATCCCCGGTGGCAGAGGGGATAATTTACACAAAGTGTCGCTGTAGTATTATGATGCGACTGCAAAAAGTCTAATTTCCAGTCGTATTAGTCAGTAGTCCCCGCAGGCCAATCAATAAGATTCCCTGTAGTGTTACCCGGAGCCGAGGTATTTATCTATCACCTTAACCAGTTTCTCATCACTAACGGGCTTGTTGACTATCTCCTTGACCCCGAGTTCCCGGCATTTCTCCCTGGTGGTCTCCTGTACGTCAGCGGTTACCACAACTACAGGGGTTTTGATAAATTTACTGACCAGAACCTGCAGCACCTGAAAACCGTTGATATCCGGCATAAGCAGGTCAAGAAAGATCAGGTCCGGCTGGAGTTCGTCGATCTTGCGCAGGGCCTCACGTCCTGATGCGGCTTCCACTGTTTCATGACCTGTTTGCTGGACTATTCTCTTCAGGATTGTTCTCTGGAAAACTGAATCCTCCACTATAAGTACTCTGGCCATGGCCTCTCCTTAACTGTCTTTATAACAGTGACTCTCATCTGGAAACCTGCCTTCCTGCACCTCCTGACGATAACGTTGCAGGGCATCTGTGATTACTTCCGCCAGGTTGGCGTATTTTTTGACAAAACGTGGTCCCGGCCCGGTACTCATCCCCAGAAGGTCGTTGATCACAAGCACCTGGCCATCACAGTCCAGCCCTGCTCCAATCCCGATGGTAGGAATGGTCAGGCTTGAGGTTATCCTGGTGGCCAGCCCCGGTGGCACCGCTTCCAGAACCAGACTGAAACAACCGGCCTCTTCCAGCCTGCGCGCTTCCTGGACTATCTTATCCCCGGCACTGCCCCTTCCCTGGACCTTGTATCCACCCAACTGGGCAATGCTCTGGGGGGTAAGGCCCAGATGCCCCATAACAGGAATGCCGGCTTTGACCATTCCCTGTATCTGAGGAAGGATGCTGTCTCCGCCTTCTACTTTCACGGCACCGGCCCTTCCTTCTTTGAGCATGCGCCCGGCATTGTTCACCGCCTCTTCAACGCTGACCTGGTATGACATGAAAGGCATATCCGCAACTACCAGTGAGTGTCCGACAACCCTGGTCACGGCCTTGGTGTGATGCAGCATCTCATCCATGGTCACGGACAGGGTATCCTTGTGACCCAGCACTACCATGGCAAGGGAATCCCCTACCAGGATCATGTCAATCCCGCTCTGATCCACAAAACCGGCCATGGCGCTCTCATAAGCTGTAAGCATGGTCAGCTTCCTCTGTCCCTTGGCCTTTAAGACATCCGGCACTGTAATTTTTGACATAGTGACTTACTCCTGAAATCCTGTCATAAAAAACAAGAAATTGATATCAGTTAATTGTTAATTGTTAATTGTTAATTGTTAATTGTTGAAGAACAAAAGCCTAAATTAACTGCCTTACCCTATCACTACAGCGAAACTTATAAAATATAATATTGTACCTCAATTGGGGACAGGCACCCCCGCACTTATTTTTATTAAAAATGATCTTGGTATTATTGGAAAAAATAAGTGCGGGGAGAGCCAGTCCCCGGAGGTCAATCGTAAGTTTCGCTGTAGTGCTATTAACAATTAACAGATAACTGATAACACTACAGCGAAACTTATAAAATATTATACCTGCCTCAATTGGGGACAGGCACCCCCGCACTTATTTTTAATACAAATGATCTTGGTTTTATTGGAAAAAATAAGTGC
>PWSL01000372.1 GCA_003563255.1 Desulfonatronospira sp.
CCAGACTCTGACACATCTGCGCTGGATCGACACCTTCGTCCAGACACTTGGCCATTCACAGATGGACCATGCTGGAGATCTTATCCTCATCGCCCTGCCCCAGCAGCTGGAGGACGAATCTCACCCTCTGCTCATCCTCAAGCCGCGAGAGTATGTCCCGCAGGGGCCCGGAAAGAGCATCCAGGGCCTGCTCAGGCTCCAGGTCCCGGATAAGCTGCATAGTCTGTCTTTTGAGTCCTTCCATATTTGCACCCATAACCGTATCCTTTGCTTTAAATTTCAAAAACGTTCAGACTCTTTGACCAACACTGAAGCTGGTTTTTCATAAATAGATGTAACTGCAAAAAGTCAAAAAAACAGGTTTCAGTCTTTCAAGTTGGCCTTGTAACTCTTTGATTTTTCTGCCTGCCCGGCACACAGGCGTGCTGAGTACCGTGATTCTCTGTCTTCAGGCATCTGTCTTTTAGCGCCTGCAAGAAAACTTTTTTACAGACGCATCATAAACAGGTCCGCTTCTGCAGAACCGCTTGGGCCAGCTGTTCCAGATCCTGCAAAAGATTAAGCACCTGCACATCACTCAGGCTGTAATAGACAAAAGGCCCCTGTCTCTCCACCTTGACCAGCAGCACCCTTCTCAGCTCCCGCAGATGATGAGACACCAGGGGCTGGGACAATCCCAGCTGTTCCACCAAAGCGCTCACTGATTTTCTTTCTTCGCCCAGATATCTGAGAATGCGCAGACGGTTGGCGTCACCCAGGGCCTTGGCCAGCTGGGCCGAGTTGTTCAGGGTGTCCTGTGCTTGGGCATTGTTTAAATGATCTGTCACTGTTCAGCCTCGTTGTCTTCGTCCATAAACATATAAACAGATGTTTATATAATGTCAATTATAAATATTTCACCTGGTTCAGGGTGCCTCATTTTGCACAGAGCTAAGGAGTTTCCATCCGGAAATTCTTTATTTCCGGATGCTGAAGCTATCGGTTTTCTTTCCGGAAACGAGGAGCTTTTTCTTTTGGCAAGGAAATCAAGCAATTATGAGGAGGCGTATCTTAATACGTTGACGAAGAATTGTGCAGATTGACGCAGCCAAAAGGAAAAAGAACCGTTTCCGGATGAAAACTAAGGAACGATAGGTGGTTCAGAGAGAAGAAAAGGTATTGCTGTTTCGCGAGTGGCTATATTTTCCCATAATTGACCGTAAATGAAAATATTTGAACGTAAAAAAACAACGCCCGGTGACAATTCAAAGATTTCTGACAATATACTCCAGGGACCGGGCTGCTCTGTGTCCGGAAGGGGTTCCAATGTCTTCTCCCTGGCTCAGCTCTCATTTGCTGCCCGCACCGTTCACCCTTAAAAACCATCCGGCTGGCTATGGGATATTTTTTTTTCGCTAAAAATGGTAGACTATTTTCTAAATTATCGGTAAATAAAATGTATAATCACTTAACTTCTGTATCGTCAAAATTTTTCCATCGCGGGCTGGTTAAGCTGACAATAAAATCAGTTGACCAGATACAACTCTTTACCTGAACTGCCTTCTCCTACCTCCCGTATTGTCCAGGTAACCGATAACAATACCAACTAACTTGATTGTAAGTACTCGAAACTATGGTTTGATCCTGACAAACAACCAACTTTTCAAGATGTGCTCAAGACCCTGGAGGCCTCATGCTGCAGTTTGTTGTGCACATGGACATTGAATCAAAAAATGCCGCACCTCGATTAAACAATAAACTGAAAGGGAGGAATACATGAACAACACTATTAATCGGCGCATTTTCCTGAAACAGGGCATTGCGGCCACAGGAGGTCTTCTCCTGGCAAAAGGCGCTGCCGGCACAAGCCATGCCTCCACCAGTCAGGCGGCGTTTCTCTACGACAGCGTCAAATGCATCAACTGCGGCGTGTGCGAACGTACCTGCGAACAGGTCAACGGGCTGCCCGAGGAGCACAATGTCATCAGAATGAGCCAGAAGGGGGCCCCGGACAATCCCATACACATTACCAGAAGGCATTCGTGCATGCTGTGCAAACGTCCCGCCTGCGTCCGGGCCTGTCCCACCGGTGCAACCTTCGTTGACGAATTCGGGCTGGCCAGCTTTGATGCAGATAAGTGTATGGCCTGCGGCTACTGCGTGGACGCCTGTCCCTTCAAGCATCCCGAGCTGTCCAGGTTCACCTATTTCAGCCTGCGCAACGTCTGGATCAACCGCTGCACCGCCTGCGGGGCCTGCGCTCAGGCCTGCCCGGAAAACGCACTTTTCTTCGGTTTCCGCCATGAGATCCTGGATCTGGCTGAAAAGAGGCTTGCTGAAATCAAAAACAAATACCCTTTGCCCAGGGCTCAGCTTTACGGTGAGGAAGACCTGAATCTCATCTGGATTCTGGCAGATGACCCCTATGTTTATGATCTGCCCGGCCCCACCGCTGCTGCAGTAGTTGATGATTCTTTGATGCTCTGGAAAGACATCCTCAGACCCGGGATCCTGTCCCTGTCCGGAGTGGCCATGGCCATTCTGGGCGTGGTATACTTTTTTGCCCGGCGCAACCATCAAAAAGAAATAAAGCGCCTCAAACAGGAAGGCAAACTTTAAAGGAGACTGACAATGGAGCAGAACAACAACGAAATAGTCTTGGAACGTTTTAATGCCAGACGAAGGCTGGTACACTGGATTCATGCCGCGGCCTTTTTCGTTCTTCTGGGCACAGGGCTTACTTATATCACCCCGGGACTGACCTTCCTGGCTGAAGGCGGAATCCCCGGCACCCTGCACAGGATTTTTGCCGTGGTATTTCTGGCGGTACCTCTGATTTACCTTGTAATCGATCCTAAAGGATTCAAAGAGTTCGTGCGCGATTCCCTGAATTTCGAAAAGAGCGACATCGGATTTCACCTGCGCATGCCCTTCTATATACTGGGCAAAACCCAGGGTATTCCGCCGCAGGGAAAACTCAACGCCGGGCATAAACTGCACCACATATTAATGGGCATTCTCTTTGTTACCCTGGGCGTATCCGGCCTGATCAAGTGGCTGGGAGTCGGCCATATGGGCCCCGCCATGCTGAACCTCATGGGTACCGTGCATATTATCTCCGTATTCGTCATCACTCTCATAACTCTGGGTCACGTTTACTTTACCGTGGTCTACTGGGCCCTGCCGTCCATGATTCACGGCAAGGTGACCGAGAGCTATGTCAAGCTGGAGCACCGAAAGTGGTGGGATGAGGAGCTGGCCCCGAAAGTTAAGGGGTCTTCAGGAAGCAGTCAGAGCGGATAAGGCAGAAATCATTCTGCTTTTTAGAAAATGCAAAGTCTTTCATCCCCGGGACTCCGGGGGATTAAAATATTTCTGAACGCCAAGGAGGACAACCCATGGTTAGCAAAAATTCCGGCATACAGGCGATGATCCTGGGACTTCTGCTGCTGAGCCTGGCCCTGTCCGGCTGCGAGAGCGGCGAGGCCAGCGCCCAGGCCAGATACGACCAGGATGGTTACTGGATAGTCCCCATCCTGCCGACAGGACCGCGAGTACTCAAGGAAGAGGCCCACCACATAGACACAGCCCCGGCTGTAACGGCTGAAATTACAGACGTGGACATCAAAAACGGCGGCGAAGTGGAAGTAACCTTTGTAGTTCCAGGCTATGAAAAGGACCATGTGCACATAGAACTGACCATAGCCAAATGGATTGAAGAGAAAAACACCTGGATGAACATGCTGCAGCGCACCAGGGAACGCGGCCCGCAGGATGACCCCATATACGGGGACGGGGCCAAGGTTATCCGGGGCGGCAACCTGCGCCTGCAGGACGATGATGCCCTCACCGGCGGAGAAGAAGTGTACGGCGGCATGCGCTTTACCACCAGGCTCAAGGCCGGTCCCGGGGACTACGGCAATGTCAGCGGAAAACTCCAGCCCATCGACTTCAGCCAGGGAGTGCTGTGGAGACGCATCGGGGAAGATGATCCAACTACCTACGGTGACCCCCATGACTCTGAATACCACGATTATGTAAAAGGATTCATAGAAGAAATCAGTCAATACGGTGCCTGGGAGGAAGGGACCTACCGCGTGGGCGTGACCGAGAGAGACAGGGGTCAGGACTATTATCTACGCTTCAATGCGGTGGCCGACTTCAGGTATGACGGTCAGGGCAATGCAGAAATACTGTCCCATGAAGAACGCAGGCACACCGCCGGCGAGGCCATGGCCGAAGGCACATGCTTCACCTGTCACAGCGATGACCTGCGCTTTCCCAGCAACAAGGTGCACGGCGAACAGCGACATGACCCCACGGTCTGCGCCAACTGCCACAACGACTACACCTGGGATTCCCGCAACGCTTATGCCGAGGTGAACGGCTGGCCAAGCCTGGACATGAACGTTCTAACCCACAGGATCCACGCCGGCATGGAGGGCTATGTTGCCGACGCATATGCCTACCAGCAGGTCAGGTTTCCTGACTGGACCTTCGGCAGAACCCCCAGACCCAGCGATGCTGTTCCTTATCCCAACAGTCCGGGAGTGGCCAACTGCACCTCATGCCATGCCCAGACAGGTGGAGGCGATTACGCCTGGCAGCGCGAAAACCCCGACCCGGACGGCTGTGCCACCTGTCACGGTAAAGGCGGGGGGGTCTTCTGGGAGGCTGAACCGGGTGATCCGGATTATGATTACATCCAGAGCACCTACGACTGCGGCTACAACTGCTCCAGCTGTCACGGCGAGGACAAGCCCATCAAGCATACAGCTGACTATTATCACGGCCTGAGCGAGCGGCTGGAAGAGCTGGCTGCGGCCCGCAGTTACGTAATGGAAGTGGTCCAGGTGGAAAATGCGGTGGCCGGGGAAAGACCCAGAGTCACGTGGCGGGTACACAAAGACGGTGAATACCAGAACCTTTTTTCCGGCCAGGACGGTACTTATCTGTTCCAGGGCGATCTTGCCGATTTTGATGATGACGCTGTACGCATCGGAATAGGCTGGGGCTATAACAGGTACTGGATCAACGACGGTATTCCTCCCCGCAATACAGGAGCCATGGGCGATCCAATGCACCAAGTGGCCCATGTGGACAATACCGAACCTGGAAGCGATGAAACCACTGCTGTAACCACTTTTGAGCAGCCTCTGCCTGAACAGGCCCGAAGCGGTAGAGAAGGGTTTGTGGTCCTGGAGATGGGACCTGCCGAGATGAATCTGAACAGCCGTCTGGCAGGCATAAGTCTGGGTTCGGGAAGCAACACCATGGAACGCGATCCAGGTGCCAAGGTGGACACTGAAAACTGCCTGGGCTGCCACAACACCATAGGCCGCCACGGCACATACGGAGACCAGGACATCTCCACCTGCGCATCCTGCCACAACGCTGGCTCTTTAAGCCGGGACGCCAGTGCCAATCAGGGAACTGTTGATTTAATGTACATGGTTCACGCCATACACGGAACTGGAGAAAAAAGGGGCAGATTTGACCGCCGCCGGGACCATACAGTGGAGGGCCATTATGAAGGCGGTTATTCCTACGTCACCAACCCCGGTACCGTTCTGGACTGCCTGACCTGTCACAAGGATGATACCCACGATTATACACAGGGATACCTAAGCCGTATGGGTGTAATCGGTGACAAAATGAAGGAAAAGTACCTGGAAGGGGCAGGGGTGATCGCGCCCATGGCCTCAACCTGCTACTCATGCCATCAGGAGACTGAAGATGGTCTGGCCGACTGGCAGCTGCGTTTTCATCTCTACCACTCCGGCGGTGATATGTACGGCAACCACGGCCACAATTATTACCTGGAAAACCGCGAAAAGTGTCTGAACTGCCATAAATAGCAGAAATGCAGGCCATGTAAGAAGCGGCTCTAACACAGGGCCGCTTCTTTTACATCAGCCAGTCTTCTGTAAGACCGTTTAAACAGCCTGAGCCTTATGGTCCTCGTAGTTACCCTGCTCGCTGAAAAAACTCGAGATCAATTCCCAAATGAGCAGCACCCCTCCTTCTGCTGATCAGAACCTGGAGAAAAAGGCCAGGCCAAAGAGGAATAAAAAGCCAGACGGGCAGAAGGGCCGCAAGGGTATCAACCTGAAACCTGTGGACAATCAGGACATCGTTGAAAAGATTTCGCTGGATATCAATACGTTGCCCCAGGGCCGTTACCGAGATGGCGGACACGAGAAAAGACAGGTCTTTGATTTGAACATCTCGGCAGTTGTCACTGAGTATCAGGTCCAGGTACTTATCAATGGGTATGTGAAGGGCAAAAGCGCCATGATCATTTTCGAAAAATACAGCCGGTTGAAAAAGAATTTCAAAGGCCATAGTTTTTTGGCTCGCGGATATTATGTGAGCACCGTTGGTTTAGATGAAGCGAAGATCCGCAAATATATCCAGAACCAGGATCACAGAGAGATGCTTGAGGATCGATACGACTCGGACATGAGTAATCCCTTTTAGAGAAGCCAGTAGCAATTGCAACGTCAATGTAAGTGATCATTCCGGGTTCAGCCTCCAACCAGTAACCCCTTAAGGGGTGCAAGTAACAATGCCCTTTAGGGCTAAGCAAGCCACCGGCTATGCCGGTGGTAAATACTGACTTCTTGAATACGAAAATAACCAGGAGGACAGATATGCCGTCAATTGAACAACATATGGAAATAAGCAGAAACCGCACTGGAAAAACATACAGGGAAGTGCATGAATGGATGAATCAGCC
>PWSL01000260.1 GCA_003563255.1 Desulfonatronospira sp.
GCTTTGAGCCCTGGGAATGGATCGTGGGCACTGGAGTATATATCCATGACGTACAACAGATTGCCGGAGAAACCCGAAATACATCCTTATTCTGGACTGGCGTAATTGTTCTGGTTGTAGGTGCGATTGTTGTTTTTTTTATCATAAACATCTTAAAACCTCTGATGAGAACCATATCCTTTGTTGAGGGAATGTCCAAAGGGGAGCTTGGTGAAAACTTGAATATCAAGAACAGGGATGAGCTGGGCCGGCTTTCTTCTTCCTTGAATGAAGTCCAGAACAACATCAACGCGATCATCCGGGATGTAGGGCAAATGACCCAAAGCATAAGGCACGGGTATATAAGGGCGGCCCTTTCTGAAGACCGCTTCCGGGGAGATTATGCCAGGCTGGCTTCGGACATAAACCATGTTTCCGGCACCCTTGCCAGCTACCTTGAGACCCTTCCCATATCGGCCATGACTGTGGATGATGAATGCACTGTTTTGTGGATGAATGAAAAAGGAGTCAAGGAAAGCAAAACCGACCCTGTAGGCAGAAAGTGTCATGAAATATTCGGGAAGGAAGGTTGCGGAACGGACACATGCGCCACAAAGAAGTGTATGAGCACGGGCAGCCAGGAATATGATGAGTCCAGTCTGACAGTTGGCGGCAAAACCTGCTACATGGCTTATTACAGCACTCCCGTTAAAAGTTCGGACGGCAGGACGATAGGCGCCTTTGAAGTCCAGGTGGATCTGACGGAGATAAAGCTGGCTCAGCAGAAAATACAGGAAAGCGCTGAGAGAGCAATGTCCGTATCAGACTCTGTATCCTCTGCCTGTGATGAGCTCGCCGCCCAGGTGGAACAGACCAGCCGGGGAACAGAGGAGCAGACCAACAGAATCGGTGAGACAGCCACTTCCATGGAAGAAATGAACGCCACAGTGCTTGAGGTGGCCAGGAATGCATCCGGAGCAGCGGAGCAGGCTGACGAGGCCAAGGTTAAGGCCGAGGAAGGAGCAGAGATAGTCAGGCAATCCGTGGAGGCCATAAATGAAGTGCAGGAGCAGACCAGGGCCATGAAGGAAAGCCTTAACACCCTGGGCAGGCAATCAGAAGAGATCGGCAAGGTGATGACCGTCATTGACGACATTGCCGACCAGACCAATCTCCTTGCTCTTAACGCCGCCATTGAAGCGGCCCGGGCCGGGGATGCCGGACGGGGCTTTGCTGTAGTGGCCGACGAAGTGCGCAAACTGGCGGAAAAAACCATGAACGCCACCAAGGAAGTGGAGAAGACAGTAACCTCCATCCAGGAGAGCACCAACTCAAATGTTGAGAATATGGAACAGGCAACCCGGATGGTGGAGCGGGCCACGGAGCTGGCCAATAGTTCCGGTCATGCTCTGAAGCAAATAGTGAACCTGGCCCAGGAGGCGGCGGACCAGGTGCGCTCCATTGCCACGGCCAGCGAGGAGCAGTCCTCTGCCAGTGAAGAAGTGAACAGAAGTATGGAGGACGTCAACCGCATTGCCAGGGAAACCACCGATGCCATGAACCAGTCGGCCCAGGCGGTGTCTGATCTGGCTCAGCAGGCCAGTGAGCTGCAAAAGATCATCGAGGACCTGAAAAAAACGTAAACTGCAGACTCATGTTTGTTATTAAGATGTGACTGCAAAAAGTCAAAAACTGACTTTTTGCAGGCGCATCTATACATTGGGTTGCGGGCAAAACCCGCGTTAGTTTTTTTCCTGAAGCCCCAGATTCTGGTAAAGGGATTTGTAGTCCAGGTTTTCATTGACTACTTGACAACCCTGCTTGATCTTGACCTCCTCTCTGAGTTTGGTGCGATTGAGGATTTTTTCCATTTTCTGAGCAATAGTGAAGGTGTCTTCGCGGGCCACTATAATGGGAATGCCCAGCACCTCGGACCTGGTGAGAACGATGTCATTGGGGTAGATGTTGCCGGTAAGAATCAGGCACGGGCAATTGCCTTCCATGGCCACCAGATGCAGGTCTGAACGGTCACCGCCCACGATAACCGCAGAGTTCTTGTTTTTATGGAAGTGGGCCATAAAGTTCTCAATCTGCATGGTACCTATGAGAAAGTTTTGAATGACCTGATCGGCCTTGCTTTGCATGGATATGACTCTTCCGCCCAGTTCCTTGGCCAAATCACCTACGCTGATGGCCTTGAGGAGGGAATCGTGGGGGATGATGCCAAGCACATTGACCTGTCTGTGCTCCAGCATTGGAGTGATGTATTCCTTGGCTTCCCGCATGAAAGACTCAGGTACATCGTTGAGGATTACTCCCACCAGGTCGTCTCCAAGTATTTCCTTGGCTGCGATCAGGTAATCGTAGTTAAGTTCCTGCTTGTAGCGGTCTATGAGTATGACCTTGGATCCAAGAGCCCTGCTGATGCTCATGCCGTCCAGGTTGCAGTATTTGCCGGTATACAGATAACTACCGGATCCCCCGATGAGCATGAGGTCGTTGTCGCCTTTCAACTGGTCATAGGATTTCTTAATATCCTGCATATAAAGCAGACACTCGCCTGTATATGCCTTCTGCATAAAGTCCTGGGATATAAGGACAGGTGTGATGGAGCTCAGATCGTCAATTTTTATGTCCAGAAACTTGAGTGCTTCGTAGGCGTCTTCGTCGACCATCTTGCCTTCAATCTCTCTGGGTACTGCTCCCACAGGCTTCATGTAGCCGGTCTTGATGCCGTCATCCTTGAATTTTTTTCCAAGGGCCAAAGTGATCAGGTTTTTGCCGGAAAAACCATGCGTAGATCCGATATACAGTCCGACCATAGTAAAATCCTCCTTATTTATTATCCCTATTTTGTCATTTGCATCTGTTTAGCGCTAGTTCCGATGATTGAGGTATTTTGAGCAAAAAATCATGGTCAACAGGCTTACTGCTCCACCTCTGACTCGTAAGACCCGTGACTGCTTGTCGGAGAGGCAGGCATACAGCCGGCTGGGGTGCCGTCCGGCATCCAGCAGGGGGTTCTGATTGGTTCCAGGTAACCATTAAAACGCTAATTAGTGAGGGGGTGCCTGTCCCCAATTGAGACAGGATAATTTTTTAAGTTTCGCTGTATTTTTAATCTTCAAAATATTATCAGTTTTAACCGTCTGAATTCTTTATCTTAACCATTTAATGCTCAAGTGAACAGTTACGTCTTTATAAAGAAAAGTGCTGCAAACACAAGTTTGTGAATAAAATCATAAGCGCTAATCATAGACGGGTAAAATTCAAAAAGGTTCAATGAAAGGACAATGCTGCTCTGAGTGCATTGCTCTAGTCATCCAACAGGATAAGACGGAAAATGTCAATAGATGGACAGAACAAGCAGATGGTCATGAAAAAAAGTTTTGCAGCACCCGGAAAGATATTGACCGGGTGCTGGGTTGGGCTGGCTTTTATGAAGAAGCTGAATCGGCCTCAAGCTTTTGCAGCCTGGCCAGGTAGGCGTCAGTCTGCTCCTGAATAAACTGCAGGTCAGGCTCCTTGAGGTGTGCAAATCTTCTCTGGGTCTTGAGGTACTCTACAACCGGCTTGGGCTTCTTGATATTCTTGGTAATAGTCAGTTTGCCATGGACAATTTCGTACAAGGGGAAGATGTTGGTCTGCACAGCCAGTTTGGAGATCTCTATACTCTTTTCAGGTTTGCTCCTCCAGCCAGTGGGGCAGGCAGAGTAAATATGCAGGTATGCAGGCCCTTCAACGGTGAGAGCCTTCTTGACCTTGTTCATCAGGTCCAGGTGAAATCCCGGATTGGCAGTTGCCACGTAAGGGATGTTGTGTGCGGCGGCAATGCCGGGCATATCCTTTTTCCAGGTCTGTTGGCCCTGGAATTTTGATCCCACCGGGGAAGTGGTGGTCATGGCACCAAGGGGTGTAGCGCTGGAGCGCTGTACACCGGTATTCATATAGGCTTCGTTGTCCAGGCAGACATAAACAAAGTTGTGTCCTCGTTCCAGGGCACCGGACAGGGCCTGCAGCCCGATGTCGAATGTGGCTCCGTCGCCGCCTACAGCAATGACATTAGGCTTTTTAGCGGGAATTCTGCCTTTGCGCTCCAGGGCCTTAATCCCGGCTTCTATCCCGGCGGCTACTGCAGAGGTATTATTAAAGGCCACATGCATCCAGGGAATCTTCCAGGCGGTCTGGGGAAAGGGCGAGGTAATGATTTCCATGCACCCTGTGGCGTTGGCTACAATGGTATTGGGCCCGGCCACACGCATGACCATGGCCAAAGCCAGTACTTCGGCGCATCCCTGGCAGGCCCTGTGACCCGGAGAAATCATGTCCTCTTTGGGCATGTTTTTCTGGGTTATTTTTTCCAAGTTTTCTAGGGCGCTACTATTTAGCATCTGAACATACCCCCCATATAGTATAGTTTGGATCCAGGCTGTCCTTCAGGGCCTGGGCATACATTTCCTTGAAGTCGTTGACGGTCACGTCGCGGCCGCCAAGGCCGGCAATTATGTTGTACACCCTGGGTCTGATCTCCTGGGAATAAAGAAGGGCCAGGATCTCCTGGGCCACAGGTCCGCTGTACGCCCCAAGGCTCAAGGCACGGTCAATAACGATGATCCTGTCCGCTCCCTTAATGGCTTCCAGAAATTCTTCCCTGGGGAAAGGCCGCCAGAGACGAATGCGCACCTGGCCTACGGATTCTCCCTGGGACTGCAGGTTTTCCACGGCGTTCATGGTGGTTTCGCCCTGTGATCCCATGGTAACAAACAATGTCTTGCCCTGAAGGTCGCCGTTTTTCTCGATGAGTTTGTACTCATGGTCAAATTTTTTATACCATTCGTCAAACACCTCCCGGACAACCTTGTGGGATCTCCAAAGGGCCTGCTCGCATTGCTTGCGGGATTCAGTGTACACTTCAGGTACGCCCACAGGGCCCATAGTCACCGGCTTTTCCGGATTCAGAGTCAGGGCGGGTTTGAAGGGCGGCAGGAACTCGTCGATTCTGGCCTGATCAATGAATGTTACCGGCTCGATCATGTGTGTGAGGATGAATCCGTCGATATTTACACATACCGGCAACAGCACGCGGTGGTCTTCAGCGATCTTGAAGGCCATAATGGACAGTTCGTAAGCTTCCTGCCCGTTTTCTCCGAAAAGCTGCACCCAGCCAATATCCCGTTCAGCCATTATATCGCTGTGGTCGTTCCAGATGGAAATGGGGGCGGAAAGAGACCTGTTGGCCACAGTCATGACTATAGGCAGGCGCATGCCCGAAGCTATGAACAGGGTTTCATGCATGTAGGCCAGTCCCTGTGCCGCTGTAGCTGTGTAGGACCTGGCGCCTGCTGCACTGGAGCCGATGGCTGCGCTCATGGCGGAGTGCTCGGATTCCACCGGGATGTATTCCGCGTCCAGTTCTCCGTTGGCGACATATACCGACAGCTCTTCAACGATATGGGTCTGAGGCGTGATGGGATAGGCTGAAATTACGTCCACGTTGGCCTGCTTCACTGCTTCCGCGATGGCCAGCGAGACTTCCAACCCGATAGCCTTGCTCATTGTTTCCTCCGTTATTAATGATGGATGGTTATTAAATTTGCTCTCTGCAGACTCTGTTCAACCCGGGTGTCAGTCCATGGTCATGGTGATGGCCTTCTTGGGACATTCGTTGGCGCAGATGCCGCAGCCTTTGCAGTAAAAAAGATCAGCCGGGTAGAATCCCTCGCTGTCTTCGTGAATGCAGAACTCGGGACAGTACACACTACACATGCCGCACTTGATGCATTTTTCCTGGTCAGTCACAGGATGCAGGGTTTTCCAGTCACCCGTTTTGAGCTGTGCGGCATTTCCCGGTTCGGTGATGGCTGTACCCAGTTCCAGTTTTTGCCATGCGCATAATGCTAAATTAGCCATATTCAACTCCTGCTTAGTTTGCCATCTCAAAGGCTTTTTTGAGGGCCTCAAAGTTTTTGGGGCCAAGTTTAGGACCGAAACGATCCATGATAACCTCTTCCATGTCCTGGGGGTCCAGGATGCCTGAAGCCTTGAGCAGAGCTCCAAGCATAGTGGTATTGGTAATCGGCACCGAAAGTACTTCCATAGCTATTTTGGTGGCGTCGACGCTGTAAGCCCTGGGCCAGTCGTGCTTATTTTTCAGCTCTGCACTGTCCTGGGATGAGTTTACCACAACCACCCCGCCTTCCTTGAGTCCTTCAGCCACGTTGACAACATCCAGCAAAGAAGGGTCCAGTACCAGGACCATGTCCGGCTGATAAATTTTTTCCCTTTTGCGGATCTTTTTGGTGTCCACACGCACAAAGGCTTGCACTGGTGCTCCTCTTCTCTCCGGTCCAAAGCTGGGGAAAGCCTGAGCGAACTTTTCCCTGGAAATAGCGGCGCGGGCCAGAAGCTCTGCCGAGGTCACAGCTCCCTGGCCTCCTCTGCCATGCAGTCTGATTTCCCACATAGTTATTCAACTCCTGAGTTTAGGGTTAATCTGAATCAAAAAAATTTAATTGACATTAAAGCTTGACAGTCAAAAGTTCACTGGCAACTTCTTGTGTTTATTGACAATTTCCAGGATGCCGAATGTCCGGAATAATATCAGTTTTAATCGCCTTAGGCGCTTAGCACAAATTTCAAACAAACATGTTGGTCGTTAAAATCGGTTCCTGGTTACCTCTCGTTCCCAGGCTCCAGCCTGGGAACGCTTAGTTCTTGCGGCTCCAGCCGCTTCTTA
>PWSL01000218.1 GCA_003563255.1 Desulfonatronospira sp.
CAGGCTGGAGCCTGGGAACGAGAGGGGAGCGGCTGGAGCCTGGGAAAGCGTTCCCAGGCTGGAGCCTGGGAACGAGAGGTAACCAGGAACCGATTTTAGCAACCAACATGTTGGTTTGAAATTTGTGCTAAGCGCCTAAATTATCTCTATTTCAGTCAGTATACCCATCCATATTTTATCAATCAGGGTCATCATGTATATACCACAAAGACAGCTGTCCAATCTCAGAGATGCAGTCAGGCCGGGCAAAGTCGTGGTCGTCTACGGTCCCCGCCAGGCCGGAAAGACAACCCTTCTGAAAAAATTGCGCATCTATTCACCATATTCTACCTAACCCTGACTTTTTCATCACCAACCACCCAGACATTTTTAGAGGCCCAGATCTTAGTGCCATCCTTTTGCACCAGGCGGCACTCAAAGTCCTTTACCTGGCTCCGGGTTTCAAGCTGGTGCAGCAACTCTTCCCTTTCCCGGGGGTCAGCATAAACCTGGGTGGCAATATCTTTAACCGAATCCAAAAGTTCCACTGGGGAATCATAGCCCAGCATCCCGGACAGGGCGGGATTCACCGAAAGGAAACGGCCTGCTGGAGTGGAGGTAAAAATGCCTACAGGGGCATTCATCAGTATAGCTTGAGGGTTCTCAAAGACAGGCGACTAGAGTGAGCCTTGGTTCATTGATGAGGAAGTCTTCTGCGACATTTACCAGATCCTTGGCTGATGCGTCTGCAAAAAGTCTTTTTTGCAGACGCAGTTGACAACAGTTTACAGTTGACAGTTGAAGGGAAAATCAAAGAGTTAGAAAAATACGTTCAGGGACCAAAATCAACTTTTCGACTTTTTGCAAGTGCATCATCAAATACTAGAAAAATTCTCCAGTAAATTCGTACGGATTATTTTACGGCGTTCCAATGGAATCGAAATATCAAAGCTGGTGCCTTTTCCTTTTTGTGAATCCACATCTATCCTTCCTTGATGATTATCTACTATTCTTTTGAAAATGGACAGATCTATGCCTGCCCCATCAGCCTTTGTACTGAAAAAAGGATGAAAGATATAGGGCAGAATATCAGACGGGATTCCTCTACCGTTATCCTTTACCAAGACTTTGCACTCATTATCAACAGTAAAAACCCTTATGGTTATTTTGGGATTCTCTTCGCAGGCATCCAAGGAATTCTCTATTAGAATTTTCATTGCCCTGATCAACAAAATCCGATCGGCCATAAGTTCTAAGGGTTCAACTTCAATATCCAGTTTGCATCCTGTATTGTTTATCCTTTCCTGAAAGTCTTGTTTAGCTATGTCCATGACCTCTTGAATCTCTACTTTTTTGAGTACTGGCTCAGGCATTCCAGCAAAGAAGCCCACCTTCTCAACTATACTTTCAATCTTTTTCAGATTGGAATGAATCAGATTATAATATTCCTCACCCTCAACAGAGGCAACACAGGACTTATAAAGTTTGCGCAGAAAACCCCCAATACCCACGAGAGGATTTCTTATTTCGTGGGCGACGCCATTGGCTAATTTAACCAGATCTTCATAATTAATCTGTTTAAAAACCTTTTCCATTTTTTTGGTCTTATCAATGTCAATGATCGAAAAGAAGTTCAGATTGTTTGCAGGTTTCCGGCAGGAAGACACCCTGACATGAGCAAAAAATCGAGCCTTGTTTCTCCTGAGCAGCATTATCTCATCTTCAAAAACTTCACATTGCTCAGCCAGGTAAAGAAGATTAGGGTACAGGTAGTCCTGATCTTCAGAAGTAAAGAGTATAGACAGATTTTTTCCTGTGAGCCCCTCGGAAGTATAACCAAAAACCTGTTTAACCCTTGAGTTGGCATTGAGGATCATGCCCTGGGGATCAGTTATGATTACCGCATTCTGAACAGCAAACAGAATTTCTTCGTTTATTTCTTTTGACAGAATATGAGTGTTGCATTCCGAGGACATGGTAGTTCTCCTGTAACCATTTAGGGGATGTCTTAATCAGCCTTGGGGACGTAACCATTCAGGGGGTGCCAGCAATCGCCACCGAGAATAGACTTGAGGCGTACTCCCCAGCCGTGAGCGGCAGAGCCGCCCGCCTGTCCCGTGAAACAAACGTAGTTTCAGCGTAGCTGGTTTCACTGGGATGTGCAAAGAAGTTGCCCGTGCCAAAAAAACTTCTTAGGCACGGGAAGCCTTCAGGCTTCACACGGGTGCTCCGCACACACGGTTTTGAAGAATATTGTTCCTCAGCAAGGCATTGCCCGCCTGGCAGACAGGCAAATTAGCATATCTCCCCCCTGAAGGGTTACCTGGGGACATTCCCCAGGGACGCCATTACAATTGATAACTGAATCAGAACTTCCAAGTCAATTGCTTCAGCTCCTCCAGGGCTTTTTCAAAGTCGTAGTCCAGGATACTCCTACCGGACAGATCCGCAGCAAGTGCGGTAATGCTTTGAGAGCTGCTGAAATCATGCTGCCTGGTTTTTTCTCCAGTACCCAGGGCAAAAGGCAGGGTGAAATAAAAGGTGCTGCCCTGGCCGGGCGCGCTCTTAACCCCGATATCTCCGCCCATGAGTCCCACCAGGGACTTGCATATGGAAAGTCCCAGGCCGGTACCCCCGTAGCGCCGGGTGATGGAGCCATCAGCCTGGGTGAAAGATTGGAATAACTCTGCCTGTTGCTTCTCGCTCATACCCATGCCGGTATCCTGGACCCGGAATTGCAAACGGACCCTGTCGCTGCCATTTTCCCGGAATTGCTCCAGAGCTTCCACCATGTATATGGGACAGGCACCCCGGCACTTATTTTTTATTGAACAAGAAACAGATTAGAAAAATAAGTGCCGGGAGAGCCAGTCCCCGTGCTCAACGCGTCCTGCAAGGGTTCACCGAATGATGCCCCGGAGGGGCCACTTTTTCCGCGCAGGTTCGTGGAAAAAGTCTAGTCACTTATACAAATAGATTTTTTTAAATTATTTGACTTAAGTCAAATTTTTTAAAAAAAATAAACTTTTTTTTACAATTTCTCGGTCTATCCTTTGCAAATATTCAGGGAATCTTGAAACCTCTTGTTTATCATTGATTGTTTTTTTCCGGAAACGAAAAGTTATTTCTTTTAGCAAGGAAATCAAGCAATTATGAGGAGGCGTATCTTACGGTTGACGAATAATTGGGCAGATTGATCACGCGAGGCGCGTGGCAGGCTCAGCCACAGGGAAAAAGAACCGTTTCCGAAATTTTCAAGGCTGACAAAAGAAAGTTTGAATCGATCAATTCGTGTGCAACTTGCATCGGTCATGTCATTTGCTCCTGACCTCTAATGACTTCAAAGGTTGACGATTGTAACCATTGCGGTTACATAGTCATGAATTATTAAACCCTTTAAGCAGAAGGAACTCGAAGTTTTTTATTATTATGGATCAACAAGAGGCATTAGCCCCGAGCATGCAGACAAAATATCCAGAATCCTGGATCGACTGAACGCTGCAAATGACATAATTGATATGAACTTCCCAGGGTCTAACCTGCATAAGCTTTCAGGAAAACTCAAGGGACAATATTCCGTCCGGGTCTCGGGAAATTGGAGAATATTCTTTAAATTCATAGAGGGCGATGCTTATGTCGTTGACTATGATGATTATCATTAAAAGGTGACTATTATGACGACAATGAAAAGACAACCATCTCATCCCGGATATATTCTGAAGAAAGATTATCTGGAACCACTGAACATTTCTATAACCGGCATGTCTGAAACGCTGGGTGTATCCAGAAAAACCTTGTCAAAGATATTGAATGGGCGAGGTTCAGTGACTCCTGACATGGCCCTAAGGCTCTCACGAGCCCTCAACACGACACCAAGGTTGTGGCTCAACCTCCAGAATAGCTACGATCTTTGGCAGGCAGAACATCTTTCCAGCGCCTGGAAGGATGTACGTCCCTTGACATCACAAGCCCTGAATTCTGTCTGAAAATTATGATGGTTGCCTCACTCTAATGACTGCTACCCAAGTCAACGGATATTTTCTTAGGTTGTCCTTCCCAATTATTCTGAAGACCGGCGGAAAAGGGGTGCCGGAATCACGCCTTTGGCGTGAGTGGGGACAGTCCCCGCGACACCTTGCCTTCACAATCACCAAAATTACAAGCGCAAAATTCCATGATTCTGCACAGACCTACACGGCGGGGGACAGTCCCCAGGCCTTGTTCCAGTAATCAACACCGAGGACCCTCTGAATGGTTACGATTAGACTACACCCAGGATGAGCAGGATGGAAACAAGCAGGAGCATAATGCCTACAATAAGCTGTACTGTTCTGAAGGTGATTTTGGACAATACTCTGCGCCCGATAAAGGCTCCGGCAAAGGCTGCCAGCATGGCCGCAGCAATAAGAGGCAGGTTTTCACGGATTTCTGGACTGTGCACCATACCGGAATAGACGGTGATCCTGGAAACATCCACAAGCACCGCGATAACCACCCCGGTTCCCACAAAGGCCTCTTTATCCAGGCCGGATTTGAGCAGAAAAGCACTGCGAAAAGCCCCCTGGTGTCCGGAAAGGCCCCCGAAAAATCCGCTGAGCACTCCGCCCAGGGGCAGGTACGCAGGAGATATCTGCAGCCGGTTCAGGGGTGAGTATAGCTCCAGCATGGCAAAAAACCCCATCAGGAGTCCAATGACCAGGTTTACCGGGTAAACCTCCATGTGCCTTCCCCAAAGCTCATAACTATAAACCGGCTCCAGGTCCGCCAGAGACAGAAGAAGCCAGGCCCCGGCAAAACCCGCTGCCAGGGCCGGCAGCCCAAAGCGCAGCAGTGTTGCGGTATCTGCTTTGTTGCCTATGAGAAAAAGTTTGAAAATATTATTGGCCAGGTGCACCACTGCAGTCATGGCTACAGCAGCCTGAACAGGAAAAAACAGAACAAAGGCCGGTAAAAGAAGGGTGCCCAGGCCGAATCCGGAAAAAAGGGTGAGTCCGGAAACACCCATGGCCACGATACAGATAAGTAGATAATCCAAAGCAGCACTTCCTGTCAGTTTACCAGATAAAAGGGCTGTAATCATTCAGGGGGAGCCAGCAATCGCTACCGAGAATAGACTTGAGGCGTACTCTCCAGCCGTGAGTGGCAGAGCCGCCAGCGTGCAACGAAGTTGCCAGCCTGCCCCGTTGAATAGCTCAAAGAGCTAGCCCGCAGGGCATTCAACTGGGGTGCCAAAAAAATCTTCTTAGGCACGGGAAGCCTTCAGGCTTCACACAGGTACTCCGCACACACGGTTTGGAAGAATAAAGATCCCCAGAAGCATGCCCCGCCCATATCTTTAAACGCAGCCTTGATGTATTCGTTAGAGTTTCTTCAGGCTTTGTGTGCGCAGGTAGCAAATAGTTTTAAGGATATGTGCGGGGGCATTACCCGCGTGGCAGACAGGCAAATTGGCATACCCTGAAGGGTTACAAAGGGCTTATGTTTTCTGTTTTCCAGCCTGCATGGCCTGCCAGCGTTCTTTACCCACGCATTCCCTGGCCGAAGGGCACCAGTCCACGCAGGAGGGCATACGGTCCCTGAAAACCATCTTTTTGCATCTGGGGCATCTTCTTTTAGTTTCGTCGGAGAACATCTCTACTTCATGGCCGCAATCCTGACAAGATATCAGGTCCACCTCCAGGTTGCGGGTACTGCTGCCTGGGCACTGGATTGGATTAGACATTTTCTTCCTCCACGTTTTGCCTGCATGCTCAATACCTCCAGGAGGGGTTGCCCCGCAAGCTTGCTTATGTTTTTTTCAGCTTCTCAACACTATATTTGCTTTTGCCGGGTTCAGAAGCGAGATGCTGATCTGCAAGTCAATTTCCTCTGATGGTTGCACAAGCCGGGCAAATCGTTCATTGACTTAAGTCAAATAATGAATGAATAATGCAGATAAAGCTGAACAGTTTTTCTGTTTTGACTCAACCAAAACAAAAGGTGATAATAAAATGTCCAGCAGGCGTCTTAGCCTTGATTTGCACCCGATCTTCAACAAGGGTCGCGAGATCGATGCCGCCCTGGAAAACGCCTTTCAGGAAGCCAGGCAGAAAAAAGCCAAAGAACTGGAGATAATCTGCGGAAAAGGAACAGGACAGTTGAAAAAACGAGTCCTGCGCTTTCTGGACCGGGATGACATAAAAAGCACTTACCACCGGATCAACAGGGATAAAGACAACTCGGGCAGGGTATTTGTCTATTTTCGCTGGCAAAGAGGCCAGTAACATGCCTGCAAAACCTGGAGGCATGAATACATCCAGGGCCGGAAGATAACTAATGCTGGGTTTGCCCGCAACCCAGATAAGAAAAGAGTTTTTGGCCCACAGATCACACAGATGTACCACGCGAGGCGCGTGGCAGGCACAGATGGAAGAAAGAGCTTTTATGTGCATACCAGGAATGAAGAACCTGGTATGCACATGGTCTCCACCGCATCCGCGGTAGATACCGTGGAGTAATCTTCCCCCGCCCGAAGGGCTGATACCTTTTCCTTGCGGGTCCTGCCCCGTGAAACAACGCTGAAAGCGTTCCTGCGGAGCAGGGTTTCACTGGGGTCTTATTCCCGCAAGGAAAAAATATATATCTCTTCAATATCTTATATCTGTGTCAATCTGTGTGATCTGTGGGCAGTAGTCTTTTTCTTAAAAAATAAGTGCGGAACATTTACAGTGCCAA
>PWSL01000206.1 GCA_003563255.1 Desulfonatronospira sp.
AGGGATTCAGGGATTGAGGGATTCAGGGATTGAGGGATTCAGGGATTGAGGGATTCAGGGATTGAGGGATTGAGGGATTGAGGGATTGAGGGATTGAGGGATTGAGGGATTGAGGGATTGAGGGATTCAGGGATTGAGGGATTGAGGGATTGAGGGATTATGGGATTGAGGATCAGGGATTGAGGATCAGGGTGCAAGTGATAGGGCAGTAGTGGATTTAAGGACAGGGGATGGGAGGGGTTATGCGAGCACGGTGGTTGGCATGTATTTTTGGGCTGTTTTTTCTAATCCTGCTTCCGGGTCTGGCTCAGGCGGGGGCGCAGAGCAGGGAAGTCCGGGTATCCTGGGTGCCGGACGGGGATACCCTGATCCTGGGAGACCGGGAAGTGGTCCGGCTGAAAGGTATTGATGCTCCGGAAACAGCCAGTGAC
Source organism: Desulfonatronospira sp. (assembly GCA_003563255.1). GTDB lineage: Bacteria > Desulfobacterota > Desulfovibrionia > Desulfovibrionales > Desulfonatronovibrionaceae > Desulfonatronospira. The sequence continues at coordinate 432 of PWSL01000206.1, forward strand.
GGCCGTCCGGACCAGTATTTCGCCCTTGAGGCCACCCAGAGACTTGAAGAGCTGGTTCAGGGACGCACCCTGACTCTGAAGACAGGCCAGGTAGCCCAGGATCGCTTCGGCAGGACTCTGGGTTATGTTTATCTGCCTTCGGGAGAAAATATCAGTCTGTTGCTGGTCCGGGAAGGCCTGGCCTTTTATTATCCCCATGCGGACCAGGACGAAAATATATCCCGGGAACTGCACAGGGCACAGCAAAGGGCCATTGATGCAAATGCCGGTTTCTGGCCAGAGGTTCTAAGGCAATATCCTGAAGTTGAAACATGGATGGCCAACAAACGCAGCAAACGTTTTCACCATCCGGAATGCGGCTACGGCCGGAGGATAGCCCAGCATAACCGCGAGGAGTTTTCCACTTTGCGCCAGGTGTTTTACGCGGGATACGCGCCCTGCCGCAGGTGCACCCCGTGGCCGGATGCAGAGTAACCATTCAGGGGGTGCCGGAACCGGCCCGGGGACAGTCCCCGCGACACCTTTCCTGCAAAAAAAATATTACAAACGCTAAGTTGTGTGAACCTGCGTAGATAGTACTTAGCGGGGACAGTCCCCAGGCCTGGTGCCAGGAACTACAACCGAATACCCCCTGAATGCTTACTATGCAGAGAGGTGAGGCATGCGGCCGGGGTCCGGGAAGAGGGCTGGAGTATGCGTGGAAAAGATCAGAACAGTACAAACAGAGGTTACAGGAGGCAAGCATGGATGACTGGGTAGAAGTAGCCAGGTTTGATTCGATGAGCGATGAGGTACATAAGCAAAAGGCCCGAATAGAGGGTCTGGCCATGGACGTGGGGCTTTTGCCGGAAAAGGTGGTGCAGGTGGAGAATAAAGGCAAGATAATCATATCTGTTCACCCGGAGTTTTACAACTATTACGGGCATGGTTAACACTTCCCCGGTGTCCCCACGGCAGGTATGAATACAGGTCCGCCTGTATGGATCTTTCAGTCCCAGAGGTTTTTTCACCTCTCCAGAAGATAAAGCAGGTGATCCAGCGGCCGGATAAGCCGGCCGTAAAGACCTCCGTAGCCAGGGAAAGACCCGAAGAGTTCCTTTTTTTCCTGCTGCAGCTTTCTGTCCGAACTGGCCTCCGGGGATGATGGGGCCAGGGAAAGTGCCAGACGTTCCCTGATGAGATAGGTTTTAAGCCTGGATATAAATTGATCCAGGTACTCCTCAAAGACTTTTTTTTCGCCTTCCCAGAACCTCAGGGCCTGAACGTCTGGGCGTTTTTCCAGGGCGTGGCCGGTCATGGCGTACAGAAAGTTCAGGGGCGAACCCGGAACACCTCTGCGCCAGCCCAGAAGCCACGGTGTGCGCCAGTAAAAAAGGAAGTGACTGCGTCCCAGTTCTATGGCCTCATGCAGGCCAGCCCTGCACTTCTGCAGTGTCCCGTCATCCCAGGCAGCTTCAATATTGCAAATATCCCACTGAGTTACGCTGTTTTGTTGACTCTCAGTGATATCGTATCCCAGCCAGGCAAGAAGTAGTTCCCTTAGAAGCCTGTTGGCCTGGGGTGACTGCGGGGTTTCAAGGTGGGAGTAGCTCAGCACAAATTCTCCCCGGCCCAGCCTGCCATGCAGCATGCAGGGCTCGCTCCGCAAGCGCTCAGGGTCCAGATTGATGCCGTAGACCTGTTCCCATCTGTATACGTCCGGATGGTCCAGGTCGGAGTAAGGCAGGTCGGCAGTCCAGAAGTCCCGGCCGGGCTCCAGGTACTGGGCCAGGGTATCAACATCTCCAGTACTTTTCGGACCCTGCTCAAACTGTGAAGGCCACCAAACAGGCAAAAATATGTCGTTGCGGGACTTACTCCAGTGAGGCAGGCGCACCCGGCAACGGACATGCCCGCTGAAATTGGGCAGGCGTTCCTGTATGGGTTTCCTGGACCAGGTGCACAGGTCCAGGCAGGGGGTACCGGAAGCGGAGCTGAGTCCCAGCCCTGCACCTCCGCAGATGCCCAGGTATCTGCCCCCGGACCGGATATAATCTCTGATGCCGGTCATTCCTTCCAGGCCCAGGCTGTCTGCCTTGAGCCTGGCCCAGCCTCCGGGAACCAGCAGGGCAGCAGGGGGGTGGGTGCTTAAAAGACCCTGGCGAAGGGTGTGCGCCCTGACAATCCGGCGGGGTATTTCCAGCGCCTGTAAGGCCCGCCAGAGCATAAGCCCCCACAGGTGGGACTCGTCCCAGAGCATATAAATCTTATTTTCACTGGTGTGCATGATAGTTGCCCGGTAGTACCGCCCCAATGCTTCTTGTATTTTGTAACAGGATATGAGGTAACCATTCAGGGGGATGCAGGAACCGGCCCGGGGACAGTTCCCGCAACACATTTCCTGCACAAATACAAAATTACAAATTCAAAATATTTCGACCTGTTTAGCGTTTTTTACAAAAGCAGGGGACAGGCTACTCCAGGACCCACTTGAGCATTATTTTGTGCTTAAAAATATCTCATTTTCTGGGACAAGTGGGTCCCGGAAGAGCCGGTCCCCCTGCCACATGCAAAGCGCTGAACAGATACCAATTATTTTGGGTTGCTATCGTACTGCCCTCCCCGGCGCAGGCAGAACAGAGCCACAGTGGAGCGCAGGTTGGGCCAGAGATTCACTTTGCGGTTCTGCACCAGGGAATTTAACTGCAAAAATCGTCGGCTCTCGATCTCTATGTGCAGTTCCCGGCACAGTTCCTGGAAATCCTTGATGGTGGCCAGCCTGATTTCCGGGGACTCGTACCACTTGTAGGGCAAGGTCTGATTAACCGGGAGTCTGCCGGTCAGCAGCAGGTGCAGCCTGATACGCCAGTGGGCGAAATTGGGAAAGGTAACCACAGCCCTGCGGCCGATGCGCAGGGCCTGTTGGAGAAGCGCCAGGGGATCTTTTACAGTCAGCAGGACCTGGTTTAAAATGATCAGGTCGAAACACTCACCCATAAAGTCGCTTAAGCCCTCTTCCAGGTCGGCCTGGATTACAGACAGGCCCTGGGCCAGGCAGTCGGCCACGTGTTCGGAGTTGAGCTCGATGCCGTGTTCCCTGACCTTTTTTTCTTCTTTTAATTTTTTCAAGAGTTCGCCCCGGCCGCAGCCCAGGTCCAGGACACGCTCCCGGGGATTGGCCAGTTCCAGGATATAAGGGTCCAGTTCCCTGTCCCGGGGCAGGCTGCGGTTCCAGTCGAAACGGACCTTGTCTTCATTTGCCTGCAAGCTGCACCTCCTTTTCCAGCCTGGTGAGAAATCCAGAGACCACCTCCCCCATACGGTTGCCGGGCAGCAGGAATGCGTCATGCCCCTGGTCGCTGCCGATATTGCAGTAGGAGACGTTTTTGCCGGCCTGGCGCAGACCTTTGACCAGTTCCTGTGAATGGAAGGGCGGGAAAAGCCAGTCGCTGGTGAAGGAGACCACCAGAAAAGAACTTTTGCAGGGGTCGAAGGCGTTTTTGAGACTGCCGTAGTCCAGGTGCAGGTCAAAATAGTCCATGGCCCGGGTGATGTAGAGATAGGTGTTGGCGTCAAAACGTTTTACAAAGGTACTGCCCTGGTGATGCAGGTAGCTCTCCACCTGGAAGTCCGCCTCCAGCTTGAAACCGCGCTCGGTACCGTCAATCATGCGCCGGGAAAATTTGCGCAACATGGCGTTTTCCGAAAGATAAGTGATGTGGGCGATCATCCTGGCCAGGGCCAGGCCGCTTTCCGGTTGCCGGTCCGGCTTGTAAAGCCCGTAATTCCAGGAGGGGTCGCTCATTATGGCCTGTCTGGCCACCTCGTTGAAGGCTATGGCCTGGGGCGACATGCGGGCGGTGGCGGCTATGGGGATGGCACCCAGGACCAGATCGGGATAGCTTATGGACCACTGCAAAACCTGCATGCCACCCAGGGAACCGCCGATGACCGCCAGAAGCTTTTTAACTCCCAGGTGGTCCAGCAGCCATTTCTGGACTTTGACCATATCCCGGACCGTGTAAAAGGGAAAGTTGAGGCCGTATGGCCTGCCTGTGGCCGGGTCAATGTCGGCCGGGCCGGTGGTGCCCTTGCAGCCCCCCAGGAAATTGCTGCAGATGACAAAGTAGCGGTCCGTGTCCAGGGGCTTGCCCGGTCCTATGATCAGTTCCCACCAGCCGGGCTTTTCCCCGGGAGCACCGGTGTGGTAGCCTGCAGCATGGGCGTCTCCGGACAGGGCGTGGCAGACCAGGACGGCATTGTCTTTTGCCGGTGAGAGTCGGCCATAGGTCTCATAGGCCACTTTAACCGGGTGCAGGGTCTTGCCTGATTCCAGCTGCAGCACCCACTCCGCCCCCCTGAAAATGACACTCCGGGTCTCAACCAGGCCCACGCTGGAATCCGGGATCTGGTTTGGCTGGCTCATGGTTTCTCCTGTCTGCCGGGTCGGGAATGCTTGTGAATTTTATTGTCTTTGGCTCGGGGTAAAATGGTACGCCCGGAATAAGTAGTAAGCGCCTAACACTACAGGGACATTTGAGCTGAAAGGGGACTGGTTCTTTTACCGCCGGAGAGCCCGGTCGTTTTACGGTTTGATTTCGGCAAAACTGCCTGTCTCCGCCGGCAGAGGCAATTAGTTATACAAAGTTTCGCTGTAGTGCCAAAGCTTTTGCAATTTACGCTGAAAAAAGTTATCAAACCGGATTTGGATCAAGGCATGCATATTCTGCAAAGAATCCTCAACTGTCAAGGAATATGCATGCCATAGCATAAACGTAATCATTCAGGGGGGCTGTGCCATTAGTCACCACCGAGGACCCCCTGAATGGTTACGCATAAACAAGTCCCTGAAGAGTATAACACCCGGGGCCGCAAGCCAACAAGGATATATTTAATGTCTAAAAAAAACTGGAAAACCGAGACCATTTCTCTGCATGGAGGCCATACCCCGGACGTGGCCACCCGCAGCCGGGCCGTGCCTATATACCAGAGCACAAGCTTTGTTTTTTCCGACAGCCAGGATGCGGCTTCCCTCTTCAGCCTCAAGCCCGAAGTGTGGGCCCCAAGGCTGAACCTGGACACAGAGGGCCTGAGGCCGGAGGATTTCGCCCCGGAAGCCACTGGAAACATCTATACCAGGATAATGAACCCCACCACTGACGTTCTGGAGAAGAGAATGGCCCTCTTGGAAGGCGGGGTGGGGGCGGTGGCTGCCAGTTCAGGATCTTCGGCAATCACTTATGCCGTGATGAACATCTGCGAAAGCGGAGATCATATTGTCTCCTCCTCCAGTCTTTACGGGGGCACCTACAACCTGTTTCGCCATACCCTGCCCCGCTACGGGATCAAAACCACCTTTGTGGAGACAACCTCCCTGCAGGCCTTTGCAGAGGCCGTGACCGACAAAACCAGGTGCATGTTTGTGGAGAGCCTGGGCAATCCCGGTCTGGACACCCCGGATCTTTCAATGCTTGCGGCAACAGCGCATCGGGCCGGGGTGCCCCTGATAGTGGACAATACTGTGCCCACTCCGGCGCTTTGCCGTCCCTTTGAGCATGGAGCGGATATCGTGGTGCACTCCCTGACCAAGTTTTGCGGGGGGCACGGGAATTCCATAGGCGGGATCATAGTGGACAGCGGCAATTTTGACTGGAAGGCCTCGGGCAGGTTTCCCATGTTTACAGAGCCTGAGCCGTCATATGGCGGCGTGGTCTGGAGCGATGCAGTGGGCTGGGCCGCATATATCATCCGGGCCAGGACGGTACTGCTTCGCGATACAGGGGCCTGCATCTCTCCCTTCAACAGCTTTCTTATCCTGCAGGGCATAGAGACCCTGGGTCTTCGCATGGAACGGCACTGCCAGAATGCCATGGACACTGCACGATATCTAAAAGATCATCCCGCTGTATCCTGGGTGTTGTACCCGGGGATGCATGACCATCCCACCCATGAGCAGGCAAGCAGGTACCTGCACGGCGGCTTCGGGGCCATGGTGGGATTCGGGATCAAGGGCGGCCTGGAGGCCGGCCGCAGGTTCATAGACAGGCTCAAGCTCTTCAGCCACCTGGCCAATATCGGGGACGCCCGCAGCCTGGCCATTCACCCGGCTTCCACCACTCATGCCCAGCTTACAGAAGAAGAGCAGAAAAGCGCCGGAGTAAGTCCTGATTTTATTCGACTGTCCATAGGCCTGGAGCATATTGATGATATCCTGGCTGATCTGGGCCAGGCTTTGGGGTAGGCATGG
>PWSL01000477.1 GCA_003563255.1 Desulfonatronospira sp.
AGGACACAAAGGAAGAAAGCACAAAGGGTTTTGGTTTTTCATTTGCCGGGAAGACGGCAAATGAAAAGGCAGCCTTTTTGAAAACCGTTACCCGGTTTTAAAAAAATACCCTCCTTACTGTTTTAAACTTAGCCTGCCCGGTTAAACCGGGGTCCCCTATGGGGTGTTTAACACGGGTGGCCTTCGTGTCTTTGTGGTTCAATAATCTTCTTCTTTGGGTTGCGGGCAGGGTATGTGTTTAGAGCTTTTAAGAAAGCAAGTGACAGGCACTCCGGGACCCACTTGAGCAATCATTTTGTGCTTAAAATATCTCATTTTTTGGGACAATCACGCCTCAGGCGTGACGGAAGAGCCAGTCCCCATGCCACATACAAAGCGCTAAACAGATACCGGGCAGGAAAGAGACTGCTGAAAGGCAGCCCTTTTTACTTGGGCTCAGCTGATGCATATCTCCACGGTCAGGGGGCCGCCGTCGGTGTCAAAGGGGATGGCCAGGATGGCCGAGGACGAGACATGCCTTATAGAATGGTCTTTGCCTGTGACCACGGTGGGTATTGCACCTTCAAACTGCATCCCGATCTCGGCCAGGCCTTTCCTGGCCTGGCCGGAAATCATATTGGTCAACTCCCCCACGGCATCGGTGACCTCGTTGGTCACTTCCTTATAGTTCTCACCGAGCATATTGTTGATAATGCCCAGAACTGATGCCTGAGAAAAGCTGACTGACATGGTTCCCTTGTTTTTACCGTTGGGACTTGAAAAACCTATGACTCCGGAAATATCACCTTTGGCTGTATTGTCTTTTTTGACGTAAGCCTTTCCCGGCCTGGCGTCCACCATGGCCATTGTGCCAAGAACATTAATAACTGAGACCACAAATGTCTTGATTACTTTCTGAACCTTCTGATCCATAATTATTTTACCTTGGTTATATTTTTTTTGAATAGGAAAGCAGGGGACAGGCAACCCCCCGCACTTATTTTTCTGAAGGATGATTGACAGGTTTTAAAAATAAGTGCGGGGAGAGCCAGTCACTCTCCGTGCTGTATGACTCTTTTTCTCCTAGCTGTATGCTTTCCCCTCCCGCCTGAAAGGACTACGGGCTGAAAGCGGAGCAGGAAGCAGATTAGCAGGCACAGGCCTTACGAGCCGGAGGCGGGGCTGGAGGCCATGCGACATGCAAAGCTCAAAACAGATACCTCTCAACTTGAGAGTTCAAAGTTCCTGGTTCTTCGTTCTTGGTTGTAAGGAATAAAGTCAATAAATTTGAATAGATACCTGGTCTGGACCAAAAAATATTTTGATCTGCCAAAAAAGCCAATAAAAACAAAAGATTACAAAAAACTTTTGACTGTCCAGCTCTCAAGTTATTTTGATAAATGGCAAAAGTATGGAAAACATGTGTATGGGAACAATAAACAGGCATGAATACCCCTGAATCCTCGATTCACAGACTTAAACAGATGCGGCGAAAATGTCAATTCTTAAACCGACTCCTATTTTCCAGTCTTGACCTTGATAAGGCATTTAACTACTATCTACATGTGCTCTTTACAAGGGGGCAATCTTATTTTATGCACTCTTCAATCTCCAGGGGCTGAGTCTGCGTTTCCATACGCTTGGCGTGCATAATCAGGTATTGTTAGCGCTATTGCAAAGCTTTAAGGGTTTTCGGAGTACAAAACATGAAAAACCTGTGGGCTCCGTGGCGACTAGAGTATATTCTGGGACCCAAAGCAGATCAATGCCTGTTCTGCCTGCCTGCAAACGTTGACCAGGACAGGAAGAGACTGGTGTTGACAAGGGGAGAACACTGCTTTGTCTTAATGAACAGGTTTCCCTACAGCAACGGACACCTGATGACAGCACCCTACAGGCATGTAAGGTGTCTTATAGAGCTTGACAGCAATGAAGCAAGTGAGATGATGGGGCTGATCCAGTTATGCACCAGCATTCTCAAAAAGGCATTCAACCCCGACGGTATCAATATTGGTTTGAATATCGGCGAAGCTGCAGGCGCCGGAATTGAGGAGCACCTGCATTTTCACCTGGTACCCCGCTGGGTGGGGGACTTTTCTTTTATGGCGGTAATGAGCGAAACCTCGGTTATTCCGGAGCACCTGCTTACAGCGTATGACCGACTGAAAGCACATTTTAAAACCTATACCTGAGAAAGGAGAAAGCCATGCGTTATGTTAGGGTGGCCCTGCTGATTCTTTTGTTTTTCTTTGCGATGCTCTTTTTTGTGCAAAACCATGAACTTCTGTCCAAGACTGTCAAGCTGCACCTGGAGATTTTCGGTAACGAGTACACAAGTACCGACATCCCTTACTACCTGATTGTCCTGGTGGGATTTCTTCTCGGCGGGTTTATCTCTTTGATCTACCTGCTGGCTGAAAAAGTCAGGATGAATTCTGAAGTCAGGAAGTGCAAGTCCAAGATTGCCGATCTTGAAAAAGAGATCACCTCTTTGCGCAATATGCCCCTGGAGGATGAAAGCCTGGGTACGCAGTCCACTGCACAGGAAGGTCAGGAGAGCCGTTAGACGGATATCCCCGGCGATATTCTACCGGGCTTGGTCTCATTTGCTGTGGCGGAGATCATGTCCGCCCTGCATAAATGGCTGCAAGGGGGAAGTTTTTTCACCTGCAGCTTAAGACCAGGCAGCGGCATGCTATAATCCGATCCGGAACCGGGACAGGTAAGCCTGTCCCGGTGTTTCAAATGTGTATCCCGGCGTTTTCATATTATTACAGCGATACCTTTATTGGTAACCATTCATTGGGTTCTCGATGGTGGTTTCTGACCGGTATCCGGTGTCCCCCAGAATGTTTCCCCTTGATTTTGTTCGCAACAGTTTAAAATGTTTCGCTGTAGTGATAATGAAAGCAGAGGGTCATTGCCCTGTCATGCCTGAAAAAGCTAGAGAGGCGCTTAATTTTTTGTCTGGTGTTGCCGGCTGGAAATGTCATCCAGCCGGCAACAATTTTTTTACAACAATTTGTGATGGTTTCCGTTCAGCGCTTTGTATGTTGCGCGGGGACTGGCTCTTCCGTCACGCCTGAGGCGTGATTGTCCCAAAAAATAAGACATTTTAAGCACGAAATGATGCTCAAGTGGGTCCCGGAGTGCCTGTCCCCTGCTTTCCTTAAAATCGCTGAACAGATACTTTTAATGCAACTGCAAATAGTCAGACAGGAAACGGGAAGGGGAAGTGCTGAATATGGATTACTCAACTCATCTTCTACTGACCACCCACCGGTGTACAGGCCACTAAGGTTTCCAGCTCAGAAAACTATCCATCTCGGAGAGGCCGGAGGCTGACCACTGACTACTGCCACGCGTCCTGCCACGCCCTTCGCGTGGTTTGCGTGGTTTGCGTGATAAAATGGACTTTTGGCAGTCGCCTGATTGCTGCCTGTTATTTATCCTGTCCGGGCTAAAGGCTGGGATATCGGGGTGTTGGATGTTACAGTGGCTGCAAAGAGTGAAGCGCAAAATTAAAGAGCAGCATTCATCAATCATTTATCCTCATGAAGGCTCTCCGCCGCCTTCCCAGGACACATTTGCAGCCATTGGAGAACTGAGCCGGGTAGTCCGCAACAACCCCGATGCTGTAGAGATTTACCTGGCCCTGGGCAACCTGTATCGTTCCCAGGGGGAACTGGAGCGAGCCATTCAGCTTCGGACCAACCTGATTGCACGTCCTCACCTGGAGCCTCAATTCAAGGCCAGGGCCTGGTTTGAACTGGGCCTGGACTACAAAAGGGCCGGCATTCTTGACCGAGCCCAGGCAGCCCTGGAGCAGGCCCATGCGATTACCGGGGACGACCCGGCCCTGATCAAGGAAATGGCCAGACTTGCTGCTGATTCAAATAATTTTCAAATTGCCTCTGATTATTACGAACTGCTCGGGCAGCCCCTGCCTCAGGCACATTACCTGGTCAGGGCCTCCACACAGGATGAGGAAAAGTCCAGGGATTCAAAAGCCGGTTATAAACTCCTGGAAAAGGCTTTGAAGGTGTACCCTGGTTCAGTGGAGGCCTGGCTGGAAATAGTCTCCAGGGATTATCAGCAGGAGAACTGGACCAACCTGCGCTTTGACCTCAAAAGTGCCCTGAAAAATGTACATGTAGACCTTCGATTTGCCCTGCTGGAAGGGCTTTTTCAGTTTGTTTCCACTGGGCCTTTATCCCGGGATAATGAAGCCGGCCCTTCAGAGTGCTCCAGTATTGTTGTAAATATCGTAGCGGAACTGGAGCCGGATATGTTGCTTTGCTATTATTGCGCAATTTTTCTAAAACAGTGTGGTAAACTTGACGAATGCCTGGAATGGCTTGAGAAAACCCTGGTCCTGGGGCAGGACTTCTGGCCGGCCAGACTGGAGATGTTGGAACTCAGCCTGGACGACCAGGTTATGACCCAGAGCTTCAGGACGCAGCTTATGTTTTTCCTGCGCCGGGCCAGGCATGTGAAGCGTTTTGTATGCCAGAGGTGCGGTCTCAAGAGGGAGCAGCTGTTTTTCAACTGTCCCAGGTGCTACAGCTGGCATTCCATTTCCTTCAGAACGCAGCTTGGTGAATGAAACAAAGGCAATAATACCAGATGCCCCAAGTATCCGGCTGGAAAAATATACCTGAAAACGTAAAGCTGACTCCAATGCTGGAGCAGTATATGCAGATCAAGCAGGACTATCCAGACTGCCTGCTTTTTTTCCGCATGGGTGATTTTTACGAGCTTTTCTTTGAAGATGCCGAAACAGCCGCCCGGGAACTCCAGATAACCCTCACCGCCCGCAACCCCAATGCCGAGTTAAAGGTCCCCATGTGCGGGGTGCCTTATCATGCCTGCGAGGAATACCTGCGCCAGCTCCTGGAAAAGGGGCACAAAGTGGCAGTCTGCGACCAGGTGGAAGACCCCGGGGCTGCCAGGGGTCTGGTGAAAAGAGAGGTCACCAGGGTGCTCACCCCGGGAACGGTGGTGGAGGACAGCAGCCTGGAGGCCCGGGAGAACAACTACCTGGGAGCCCTTTTCTGGGATTCATCCAAAGACAGGGGCGGGCTGGCCTGGGCCGAGTTTTCCACCGGGGAATGGACCGGGCTGGAGCTTAAAAGCGAGGACGAACTCTGGCAGTGGCTGCAGAAAATAAACCCTTCGGAAATACTTCTTGCCCAGGGATATGAGCCGCCCAGGGCCCACGTGGGCCTGCAGCCCAGGATAAATTTTGTCCCTGCCGGCTCATATTTTGAGCCGCGCTCGGCCAGGGAGATGATACTTCGCTCACAGCAGGCGGTCTCTCTTCAGGTGCTGGACCTGGAGGACAAGCCCTGCCTGGTGCGGGCCTGCGGGGCCATCCTCATGTACATGGTCCAGACCCACAAGAAAGAACTGACCCACCTGGCTTCCTTCAAACCCATGAACCTGACCAGGTATCTTTACCTGGACGAGGTGACCATCCGTAACCTGGAGCTTTTCAGGACCCTGGGAGGGCAAAAAGGCCCGGGCACTCTTCTGCATGTCCTGGACCGCACTCTTACCCCCATGGGGGCCAGATATCTTCAGACCAGGCTGCGCCAGCCCTGGAAAGAGCCAGGCCCAATAAATGACAACCAGCAAGCTGTCGACTGCCTGTACAGGGACAACAACCTGCGCGAACTGCTGCGCCTGGAGCTGGATCTGGCCTACGACCTGGAAAGGCTCAACACCCGCATTGCCCTGAACAGGTGCAACCCCAAGGATCTGGCGGCGCTGCTGCGTTCTTTGCAGATACTGCCGGGGATTAAAAAGGCCCTGCAGGGGATGCAGGACAAGCCAGGTCTGGTGAAAAAGACCCTGGAAAACTGGGACGACATGCAGGACCTTTGTTCCACCCTGGAAAAGGCCCTGGTGGAGAATCCCCCGCATCTCATAACCGAAGGCGGTATTTTTCAGCCCGGATATGATCCGCGCCTGGACGAACTGATCGAACTCACGGACCATGGCGAATCCAAGCTCAAGGAACTGCTGGAGAAAGAGCGCACTCAAAATGACCTGCCCAGGCTCAAGCTGGGCTATAACCGGGTGTTCGGCTATTATTTCGAGTTGTCCAGGGCGGTGAAGGACAGTGTCCCGGAACATTTCCAGCGTCGTCAGACCCTGGCTTCTTCTGAGCGCTACCTGACTCCGGAGTTAAAAGACCTGGAAAACAGCATGTTGAGCGCAGCAGAGCAGCGAAAATCCAGGGAAATGGATCTTTTCGGTGAACTCAGGCAGTTTGTGGCCGGTCATGGAAGCAGGATGAAGAATATGTCCGCCTGCCTGGCCCGCATAGACTACTGGCAGGGCCTGGCCAGTGCGGCCAGGGAGTGGAACTGGAGCAGGCCGGTGCTGAATAAAGACATCGGCATGCAGATAAAAAAGGGCAGACATCCGGCCATTGAGGCCATTCAGGGTCGTTCCGGCTACGTTCCCAATGATATGTACATGGAGGATCCAGCCAGGATCCTGCTCATTACCGGCCCAAACATGGCTGGCAAGTCCACCGTGCTCAGGCAGACGGCCATTATCGCCATCCTGGCCCAGATGGGTTCTTTCGTGCCGGCCAGGGAGGCCAACCTGGGGCTTTGCGACAGGATATTCTCCCGGGTGGGGGCTTCGGACAACC
>PWSL01000518.1 GCA_003563255.1 Desulfonatronospira sp.
GTGGGGCTGGGGGCGAACCTGGCAACAACCTTGCTCATCTTGTTCTCCTTGAAATCAGGACTTGAAAAATTAAAGGCGGACCCTTGCAGATCCGCCTTGAAAAAAGACATTTTGAGAGGACTTAGACGGCTTCCACGGACTTGATCTGGGGCAGTTCCTGCATAATCAAGCGCTCAATGCCGTTTTTAAGGGTCATCTGGGACATGGGGCAGCCCTTGCATGCACCCTGCAGCTGCACCTTGACCACGTTGTCGTCGGTAACCTCCACCAGCTCCACGTCTCCGCCGTCAGCCTGAAGCGACGGCCTGATTTTTTCCAGTACTTCCTGTACCTTTTCTTTCATTTCAAACCTTCCTGAGGGTATAATGATTCTATAATACAATCGTTGATGCACCTGCAAAAAGTCGGGTAATGAATAATTCAGGAATCAACAATCTACATAACGTATCTGTTTAGCGCTTTTAAGGAAACCAGGGGACAGGCACTCCGGGACCCACTTGAGCATCAATTTGTGCTCAAAATGACTCATTTTCTGGGACAAGTGGGTCCCGGAAGAGCCTGTCCCCATGCCACATCTAAAGCGCTAAACAGATACTACATAACGATTTGTTTTACTGACCTCTGACCTCTGTGACTGCAAAAATGACTTTTTGCTGTCACATCATCTTTTCCGGGGGCCTGCGTTCCGGGACGTATTCCCTGGGGATATCGCCCTCGTTCCATTCCCTGGAAACGTAAAGACCGCAATAACAGCTTCCGTATTCCTTTACATCCGGCTCACGGTATTCGCAGGGGCAGATTATGTCCCTGTCCTGATCCCTGTCCCCGGAGGCCAGCCTGCATGGACAGGCCATGTAACCCAGCTGTTCCTTATTGGAAATAAGGCTCTGGAGAAGTTCCAGGACCATCTCACGGTCCCTGTTGAAAAAATACCCCTTTGGCTCCTGTATTCTCTGCAGTGCTTCATAAAGTTTTTCCGGGGTCATTTTCCACAGGCCTCCTTGATTTCATCCTTTTTTAGTCCGACTATGACCTTTTCTCCTTCCACCACCAGGGTGGGAAAAGACAGCTTGGGGTTGTATTCCTTGACCTCGTTTACAACCTTTTCCCTTTCATCTCCAGTGAGCTGATCCACGTCAACATGATCATACTCTATGCCTTCTTCTTCCAGGAATTTTTTTGTATTTTTGCAGTGCACACAGGTACTGAGGGCATATACATATACCTTTTTACTCATAATTATCTCCTTGGTTGTTTATTGCGGCCACAGATACGGTCCTCTACCCCTGTACCCGGTAACAGGAGGCATTCGCCTGCATCTGGAGTTAATAACTCATTTCTTCTTCCTAAGCAATGACCAGATAACCATAAAAAACCGGCCCGGAATTGTTCCCGGGCCGGCTGCAGCATATTAAGGAAAAAAACAGGGCGTTAATGCCCGGAAGCTTCTCCTGAACCACGCGGTGTGCGCACGTTCTGTACCAGTTCCCGGATATGGGCCGGGGGAGATTTGGTAAAGGAAGACACAGTCAGGGTGACTGCGGCGTTTATAAGCATGCCCACGGTACCTATGCCTTCGGGTACGATGCCGAAGAACCAGGGATCCATGCCCATGAACTTGGTCTGGATGATATACATCATGGTAAAGCTTATTCCGGCGATCATCCCGGCAATGGCTCCTTCCCGGTTGACCCAGGTGGTGAATATGCCCAGGATTATTATGGGAAAGAATGACGAGGCGGCCAGCCCGAAGGCAAAGGCCACCACCTCGGCCACGAACCCGGGCGGATTTATCCCGAAATATCCGGCGATGAGCACGGCAATAGCGATCATGATCCGTCCCACCGCCATGCGCTGTCGTTCAGTGGCCTGGGGGTTCAGTATCCGGTAATACAGATCGTGGGAAATGGACGAGGCTATGACTATGAGCAGCCCCGAGGCCGTAGAAAGGGCCGCAGCCAGACCCCCCGCAGCTACAAGTCCCACCATCCAGGCCGGCAGATTGCCCATTTCCGGGCTGGCCAGCACGATTATATCCCGGTCGATGTACAGCTCGTTGTCGTTGTCCGTCAGTTCATTTGAAACCAGTCTCTCACCGTATTCCCCCCTTTCTCCGGTCAAATTCGGAGAGCCTACAAAGGGATCGCCGTCCCTGAACCGGATGATCCCGTCTCCGGCCTTGTCCACCCAGGCCACCAGGCCGGTCTGCTCCCAGTTTTTGAACCAGCTGGGGGCTTCGGTGTAGGGTGTATCGTTTATGGTGTCGATCATATTATAGCGCGCAAATCCGGCCACTGTGGGTGCTGTAGTGTACAGAAGGGCGATGAACAGGAGAGCCCAGAAGGCGCTTATTCTGGCAGCTTTTACGCTTGGAACGGTGAAAAAGCGGATTATGACGTGGGGAAGCCCGGCTGTGCCTACCATGAGGGCCAGGGTAATGCTGACTACGGAAAGCATACCCATGCCTCCTGGATGAAAGGCCTCGGTATAGCGGTGCAGACCGAGATCTTCGTGGATGCCGTCGATGGCCTGCAGGACATACTGCCCGGCGCGCTCTCCCTCGATAAGGGAGGAGCCGAAGCCTATCTGGGGGATGGGCATTCCGGTCAGTTTGAAGGAAATGGCGGCAGCGGCCAGGATAAAGGCGACAATCAGGACACAGTACTGGGCAACCTGGGTCCAGGTTATGCCCTTCATACCCCCCAGGGCGGCATAGAAAAAGACAACAGCCATGCCTATGACCACCCCGGTGCTGACTTCAACTTCCAGGAAGCGGCTGAAGACAATGCCTGCTCCGCGCATCTGCCCAGCAACATAAGTCAGGGATATGAATATGGCACAGATAAGAGCCACGATCCTGGCGGTGGAAGAATAATACCTGTCCCCTACGAAGTCGGGCACGGTGAATTTGCCGAACTTGCGCAGATAAGGTGCCAGCAGCAGGGCCAGGAGCACGTAACCCCCGGTCCAGCCCATGAGATAAACCGTTCCGGCGTAGCCCATAAAGGAGACCAGACCGGCCATGGAAATAAATGAAGCAGCACTCATCCAGTCCGCCGCAGTGGCCATACCGTTGGCCAGAGGCGGCACCGAAGACCCGGCCACGTAGAAGCCCTTGGTCTCCTGGACCCTGGAGCGCCAGGCAATGAAAATGTATAATCCGAATGATAAGATGACCATTATATAGGTCCAGGCCAGAATGGACATTATTTTCCCCTCCCAAAAATATAAATGGTTGTCTGCAGAAACATCCAGCAGTTATTGTTCATCAACATCATATTCCCGGTCCAGTTTGTTCATGAGTACACAGTAAACCAGGATCAGGATTACGAATACATAGATGGAACCCTGTTGCGCGAACCAGAATCCCAGGGGGAATCCGGCTATCCAGAAGTTGTTCAGTGGCTGTACCAGAAAAATGCCCAGGCCGTAGGATACAAAGGCCCAAATGGCCAGCAGCACCCCGATCAGGGTCAGGTTTTTCTTCCAGTACTCGTCAAAACGCTTGGACATAACCTCCTCCTTAAAATTGATATTATGGGCTCATTCCTGCCGGCTCATCTTTACCCGGGGTTAACCTCCTGTCTGCCCGGACAACCGCAAGGTATCTGTTTAGCGCATTTGAGGAAAGCAGGGGACAGGCAGTCCCCGGGCCACATGCAAAGCGCTAAACAAATACACCGCAAGATGCTCCCTGTTTGAATGTAAGCATTCAGGAGGGTCCTCAATGGTAGTTCCTGGCACAAGGCCCTGGGGACTGTCCCCGGGCCGGTTCCGGCACCCCCTGAATGCTTAAGTTTGCATTATTTGTATGCGACAAAATAACATGTTTCATGCATTATGTGGTCAGCGGTAATAAATGATTGGTTAAAATACCAAAAAAGTGTATGTTGCATTTACAAAGGGGAGGTGCTCATTTATCGAGGAAATTTTGCCGGTTATGCCATAATGATGGCGTTTGCCCCCTTGAAGCCACAGAAGCATAACCATTCAGGGGGGTTTTAGATGGTGGTTACCGGTATCGGCCCCCCTGACCCTGAATGGTTACCTAGGAGCGAAGCCATGAATGACCAGATTGTTGACTTTATGTCCTCAGTGGAACCTTTTGATATCCTTCCCGAAAAGGAAATCTCAAGGGTAGCGCAAAGTCTCACCCATGCCGGATTCCCGGCGGACAGAACACTTTTTGTCCAGAACAAGTCTATTTTAAATCACATATACATTGTTTCTTCCGGAAAGATGGAAAAGTTTATTCTGGAAGAAGAAGACAAAAAACTTCGCGATATCCTGGGGGAGAAAAGTATTTACGGTGCTCTGTCGGTACTCTTCAACAAAAGCATCTCCATCCGCACCGTCAGGACCCTTGAGGAGTCAAAGCTTTACCTGCTGCCCAAAGAGCACTTCCTGGATATTTGTTCCCGCTATCCCGAATTTATCCAGTTTTTCGCCCGGGCTTTCTGCAGCCATATGCTTCAGGCACCATACCAGGCCCTGATTACCGGCAACATGGACGATGAAAAACAGGTATCATCTTCGGCTTTTCTGAACTTTAAGCTAAGGGATATTTTTTCAAGAGAATTCGCCTCATGCAGCGAATACGCAAGCATCAAGGAGGCGGCCGCCCTTATGCGGGACCTTAATAAAAGCGCAGTAGTGACCATGAACGCCCTGGATCAAAGCATAGGCCTGCTTACGGATAATGACCTTAGAAGCAAGGTGGTCAGCCAAAATTACCCGGTGCACAACCCGGTGAAGGAGATTGCATCCAGGCCGCTGATTACACTGTCTGAAGATTCCCAGGTGTTTGAAGCCATTATCATGATGATGAAACACAGTGTTAAACATCTGGTAATCACCGACGACCGGGACAATGTACTGGGCATAGCCACGGAACAGGACCTCTTACTGGCTCAGGGCAGATCCCCGGTTTATCTTATGAGGGAGATTCAACTGGCTCAGACCATTGAAGAGCTCAAACACAGGCAGCTTCAGGTGCCGGGCATGATCAAGTCCCTCATGGACAGCGGGGCCAGGGCGGGGCATCTGAACCGGATCATCACCGAGATTTCCGATGCCATACTCAAAATAATCGCGGCCTGGGCAATAGACGAAATGGGACATCCTCCGGCGCGGTTTGCATTCATGATCCTGGGCAGCGAAGGGCGTAAGGAGCAGACCCTCAAGACGGACCAGGATAATGCCATAGTGTACGAAGACGTAGAGCCGGAGCGAGAAGAGGAGGTTAGAAAATATTTTCTGGAACTTGGCGACAGGATATGCACCCGGCTGGATGAGGTGGGTTTTTCTTTCTGTAATTTCGGCATAATGGCCCGGAATCCCAAGTGGTGCCAGTCACTGGGCCAGTGGAAGACATACTTCTGGGACTGGATTCACCAGGTGGAGCCGGAGGATCTTCTGCATTCCAGTATATTTTTCGACTTCAGGCTGGGTTACGGCGATAAAGGCATGGTGAACGAGCTCAGGCAATACCTTTTTCAATCCCTGGGAAAATGGAAGGGTTTTTTCAGACACTTTGCCGAAAATACCCTGCGTTTCAAGCCGCCGCTGGATTTTTTCGGCAACCTGGTTATAAAAAACACCAAAGAAAAGAAAAACTCCCTGGATATAAAACAGCCCATGCAGCTTCTGGTGGATTTCGCCCGCCTTTATGCCCTGAAATATTTTATTGCTGAAACCAACACCCTGGACAGGCTGGAAAGGCTGCGTCAACAGGGCGTACTCTCTGGACAGGACTTTGATGAACTATCCCATGCCTACGGCTTCATGATGCTCCTGCGTCTGTCGCACCAGGCCAGGATGATAGTGGACGATGGTAAAACCGCGGACAACCTGATACAGCCGAAGATGCTCACCTATATCGACCGGCAGTCCCTGAAGGAGGCCTTCAAAAGGATCAAGACAGCCCAGGGCAAAATGCGCATGGAACTCACCCAGGACATAGGCATATCCTGAAAAAGACCGTTTTTTACCCAGAATGAGTTTGACGCAAAATGGTAAAAGAAACCTGCCTAATGAAATGTCGCAAAGCGGCCCTGGCTCGGCAGGATTTAACAGGGTTTATCCTGATATTTAAGTATGATGGTTGGGCTACCAATTAAAATAGTCGGCTTGTCCACCAAAAAGTAATTTATATAAGGAATGCGGCCCAGCCAAATTCTCTTGTCCATCCGCTTAAAATATTGCAGGAAATATTCAGGCATTCATAATTGCCCGGATCTTCCCCTTGTTGTCCTTGTCTATCCTGCTGAAATATGGCACTTACATGCCAACAGATATTTTTCTGGTTTGTTATCCTTCCTTTTCAACACGTCTTAAAAAAAGATTGAGAGTCCCATCATGAAAAAACAGTCCCAGACCAGTGAGCTTGGTTCAAAAGTTATTTTTGCTGCTTTTGAAGTACTCCAGGAAAACGGAGGGGAGCTCCCCGGTAAGGAGGTTCCGGGCAAAGTGGAGCAGTGTGTGGCCCTGGATGACTGGATAAAGGCCAGGCTTAAAAGAGCTGGGAAGGAAGTGGAGTTATGGCAAAGTATGAAAAGTTGATTCAAAAAATACTGCAGGGAAAAGCAGATGCCAATATAAGGTTTGAAGATCTTTGTAATTTATTA
>PWSL01000012.1 GCA_003563255.1 Desulfonatronospira sp.
AAACTTATAAAATATTATACCTGCCTCAATTGGGGACAGGCACCCCCGCACTTATTTTTAATACAAATGATCTTGGTTTTATTGGAAAAAATAAGTGCGGGAAGAGCCAGTCCCCGGAGGTCAGTCATAAGTTTCGCTGTAGTGATAGAAAAACCCCACACAAGGAGGACTAATATGGCTCTTGACCCCACCAGGCATAAAGACTGGGAAATAGCCGAGGAAGCGGAAAGCCGCATGAAGACAGTTTATGAGCTGGGCGAGCAGCTGGGACTGGCTAAAGAGGAACTGTTGCCACATGGTCATTACGTGGCCAAGCTGGATTACCGCAAGATCCTGGAAAGCCGGCAGAGTAAACCGGACGGCAAGTACGTGGACGTTACCGCCATTACCCCTACTCCTCTTGGAGAAGGCAAGTCCACCTGTGCCATGGGACTGGTCCAGGGACTGGGAAAAAGAAACAAGTCCGTAATGGGGGCTATTAGGCAGCCTTCCGGCGGACCCACCATGAATATCAAGGGTTCCGCAGCAGGTGGAGGTCTGGCCCAGTGCATTCCCTTGACGCCTTTTTCCCTGGGACTCACCGGGGATATCAACGCCATCATGAACTCTCATAATCTGGGCATGGTGGCCCTGACCTCGCGCATGCAGCACGAGAACAATTATACCGATGAAGAGCTGGCCAAACGCGGCCTGAAGCGCCTGGATATTCATCCCAAGAAAGTCGAATTCAACTGGATAATCGATTTCTGCGCCCAGGCCCTGCGCAACATTACCATCGGACAGGGAGCCAAAATGGACGGCCCCATGATGCAGTCCAGATTCGACATAGCAGTAAGCTCGGAAATCATGGCCATTTTGTCCGTGGCCAAAAACCTGGAGGATATGCGCAACAAAATCGGCAAGATCGTACTGGCCTATGACCGCCAGGACCGCCCCATCACCACTGCTGATCTGGAAGTGGACGGAGCCATGACCGCCTGGATGGTGGAGGCCCTGAATCCCAATCTCATGCAGACCCTGGAGGGTCAGCCCGTGGCCGTGCATGCCGGACCCTTCGCCAATATCGCCATAGGACAGAGCTCAGTCATCGCTGACCGGGTGGCCCTGAAACTGGCCGACTACAACGTCACTGAGAGTGGCTTTGGAGCTGATATCGGATTTGAGAAATTCTGGAACCTCAAGTGCCGCTATTCCAATCTCAAGCCGCATTGCGCCGTGGTGGTGGCCACCATCCGGGCCCTGAAATGCCACGGAGGAGCGCCCATTCCGGTGCCGGGGCGGCCCATGCCCGAAGAGTACGGCAAGGAAAACGTGGGCTGGGTGGAAGAAGGCTGCAAAAACCTCCTGCACCATATCGAGACCGTTAAAAAGGCCGGCATCAACCCTGTGGTGTGCATAAACGCCTTTTACATGGACACGGAAAACGAGATAAAGGCTGTACGCCGCCTGTGCGAAGAGGCCGGGGCCAGGGTGGCTGTTTCCAAGCACTGGCAGTACGGCGGAGATGGAGCCCTGGAATTTGCCGATGCAGTTACCGATGCCTGCGAAGAGGAAAACGAGTTCCGCTTTCTGTATGACCTGGACACTCCGCTGGAAAAACGCATAGAGCTCATTGCCAGGGAGGTATATGGAGCAGACGGGGTAAGCTTCGGGCCGGACGCTCAGGCCAAACTCAAGCGCATGGAAAAGGACCCGGACATGAAGGACATGGGCACCTGCATGGTCAAGACCCACCTGTCCCTGTCCCATGAACCCTCTCTCAAGGGCGTGCCCAGAAACTGGACCCTGCCGGTGCGCGATATCCTGACCTACAAGGGCGCAGGCTTCGTGGTCCCGGTGGCCGGCACCATAAGCCTCATGCCCGGCACCGGCTCCGATCCTGCCTACCGCCGCATCGACGTGGATACGGAAACAGGCAAGGTAAAGGGCCTGTTCTAAGCCCGCCTGAACTGGACATTGGCTTTTTTCACAAGGGAGCAGGCCCCGGCTTGCTCCCTTTTGTTATTTCAGCTGAATATTTCACACCACGACTCCGACATAGTCTGACTGCCTTCGCCGAAAAAAACACCTGATACCAGCAGATTTTCTCTTCAAAACTGCCATTCTTGCTTGCTCTTACTGCGGTATTGGGTTAGATTCACTGTCAGTTGACAATTTTCCGGCAAGGCCGGACCTATCGGAGTAAAAACATGGTGAGCAAGACTGTCCGTGCAATACTGAGTATTTTTTTGTTGGGAATATTTTTTGTCACCCCCGCCCAGGCAGACCTTTCCCAGCAAAGACAAAAATTCCTGGAAGCCGAGAAGGCCTTTAATGAAAACAAGTTTGAGGATTTCAAATCCCTTACAGCAGAACTCGTCAGCTATCCCTTGTACCCCTACCTTCTGCACAAAGAACTACGTCAGAACATATCCCTGAAAAGTGAGGCCCAAATCCTGGAATTTCTTGATGCCTACTCTTCCACCCCCCTGGCCGGACAGCTGCGCTCCAGGTGGCTTGACTATCTTGCCCGCAACCACCAATGGACCAGGCTGGTGAGGGATTATACTGAATCATCATCCAGAGAGAGGACTCTATGCTCTTACGGACGGGCCCTTCTGGAAACAGGACAGGAGAAAGCAGCCTTTGATCATGCTGAAAAAATGTGGCTGCACGGCAGGTCCCGACCCAATGAGTGCGACCCTCTGTTCGATGCCTGGCGTGCTGCCGACAAACTCACTCCAGAACTTGTCCGGGAACGCATAGCCCTCGCCATTGACCAGGGACAGCTGGGTCTGGCCGGATACCTGCGGAGGTACCTGCCGGACAGCGACAAATCCTGGCTGGACCTCTGGCTGAACATTGCCCGTAATCCCTCCAGAACCCTCCACCAGGACTGGACTGGGGCCGCTGACTCCTACAGCGGCAAAATACTTGTCTACGGCATGAAAAGACTCGTCCGGCAGGACACATCCAAGGCTGCCAAAGACTGGGACGCAATCAAGGCTGAGTATAACTTTGAAGCCACAGACTTCCCTGAGGTGGAGCAGGATATAGCCCTGTACCTGGCCCTTAGAAAGCATGACCAGGCTCTGGAGCGCTTTAAAGGTCTCCCGGAGCGGGTCAAAAACCCCAGGCTTAGGGAGTGGCACGTGCGAGTTGCCCTGTATCATGAAAGCTGGGATGAAGTCCTCAATGCCTGGAGTCATCTCACCCAGTCCCAGAAGGCGGAGCCAAGATGGCAATACTGGCGTGCCAGAGCTCTGGAAAAGCAGGGGGATATTCAGCATGCCTCGGGAATTTACCTGAATCTTCTGGGCAGGCAGAACTATTTTGCACTCCTGGCCGCTGACAGGCTCAATCGCTCCTATATCATACGCCACACCCCCCTGGACCCTTCTCCTGCCGTCATCGAGCAGGCCAGCCTTCAACCCGGCATCCAGAGGGCCATGGAACTATACATTCTGGATCGCGAAATTGAGGCCCGCCGGGAATGGGCCCAGGCCATTCAGAACCAGGGGTCAGACATCCTGGCCGGGGCCGCTGTACTGGCTCACAGCCTGGGCTGGCACGACCGGGCCATACAGGCCGCTGCAAGGGCCCGGCAGTTTGACGATCTGGTTCTCAGATTTCCCATGCCCTTCAATGACCTCATCGCTGATCATTCCCGCAGTAAGGCGATGGACCCCGCCTGGATCCTGGCCCTGGCCAGGCAGGAAAGCATGTTCATGCCGGATGTACGTTCTCCTGCCGGGGCCATCGGCCTGATGCAGATAATGCCCTCCACCGGAAGGATTATCGCAGCCAGGCTTCAGGAGTCGCTGGGCAATCCATATCGCCTTACAGATCCAGATATCAGCGTGCGCTACGGGGTCTTTTACCTGCACATGCGCCTGCAGGAACTGCAGCAAAACCCTGTCCTGGCGACAGCCGCCTACAATGCCGGGGCCCACCGGGTTAACAACTGGTTGCCTGAAGACCGTGCAATGCCTGCCGACATCTGGGTTGAAAATATCCCTTTCCATGAGACCAGGGACTATATTGAAAGGATAAATACCTATACCACTATTTACCAGATACGTTTGGGTCTGGAACCTACCAGGCTCTCCCACAGGATGCCGGACATCCTGCCCAGGCATTCGGCCCCGGAAAGAGTCGCCGGTGGGTGAACAGCAGAGCCGATTTTTCAAATATTCTACAGCCTTTCTGCCATATAATAAGAGCGGAGGTGCCTGTCCCCTGCCTTCCATAATAGCGCTGAACAGATACAAAAAACCGCACTTGATAAAATTATGGATGCACATTAAGTAGTCGTGTTTGAGCGGTGAAGGTTACGAGTTACATCAACAGCAGCAGGAGTGGACTTAATGTTCGGCAGACAGTTTATTTATTCATCCGCGCATGACTGGCCACACATCAAGTCCTGGTTGACCCTGAGGATGCAGCCTGACACCTCTGTTGAAGGCAAGGTCCGGGAAGTCATGGACAAGGTGAGCAGGCGCGGCGATGAGGCCCTGGTGGAATATACCCGGCATTTTGACTGCCGGGAATTCAGTATCCAGGACATGCAGGTCACCGCGGCAGAGATTGAAAATTCTCTTTTACAGATCCCGGTGGATGATCTCGATATAATTCGGGAGGCGGCCTTCAAAATAAGGACTTTTCATTCCAGGCAGGCCCGGAACTCCTGGTTCACCACCGACCCAGACGGTGCTTTCCTGGGCCAGATGACCACCCCGGTTTCCAGGGCCGGTCTTTATGTCCCTGGAGGACAGGGAGGCGACACTCCCCTTATTTCCAGCCTGCTCATGAACGCCATCCCGGCCCAGGTTGCCGGGGTGGAATCCATCTGTATCGTAACTCCGCCCCGTGCAGACAGGACCCTGAATCCATATATTCTTGCCACTGCGCACCTTCTGGGGCTTGATGAAATCTACGAATGCGGCTCTGCCTGGGCTGTTGCGGCCCTGGCTTACGGTACGGCCAGTATCCCAGCCGTGGATATGATAGCCGGGCCGGGCAACATTTTTGTGACCACCGCCAAAAAACTGCTCATGGGCCAGGTGGGCATCGACATGATCGCTGGTCCCAGCGAGCTGGCGGTTCTGGCGGATTCCAGCGCCAGACCGGATTACATAGCCGCGGACCTTCTCTCCCAGGCCGAACACGATCCCCTGGCCGGGACCTACCTGGTGACTGATGATGCAGATCTCATGGAGAATGTAGACAATGAACTGGAAAACCAGCTCCTGAGCCTGCCCCGTGCGGATAATGCCTGCAAGGCCCTCAAGGACTGGGGAGGATCTTTCAAGGTCCCGGACATGCAGACCGGGATGGAGCTCATCAACCGCATTGCTCCGGAGCACTTTGAACTCTGTCTGCAGGATCCCTGGCCCATGCTGGCAAAAGTCAAAAACGCCGGGGCGGTGTTTCTTGGGCATACCAGCCCGGAACCTGTGGGGGACTACTTCGCCGGCCCCAACCATGTCCTGCCCACCCTGGGAACGGCCAGATTTTCCCAGGCCCTGTCTGTACAGAATTTTCAGAAAAGCATCAGTATCCTGGCTACAGACCAGGGTTATCTGCAGCAGCATGCATCCAGTATCGCCCGCATGGCCAGGATGGAAAACCTGGAGGCCCACGCACGCAGCGTAGAAATCAGACTAAAAGGAGAATAACAGTAATGCAGATAGTAACCCAAACCAACATCCAGGAATTTCCTTTATTGTCCAGGGGCAAAGTCCGGGATATCTATGAACTGGACCCTGAAACCCTGCTGATCGTCACCACCGACCGCATGAGTGCTTTTGATGTGGTCATGCCCCGGCCCATTCCATACAAAGGCGCGGTGTTGAACCAGATCACCCTTTTCTGGATGGACATGTTCAAGGACGTGGTGGACAATCACCTTATAAGTTCCGACGTGCAGGACTATCCCAAAAGCCTGCAACCATACACCCGGGAGCTTGGGGGACGCTCGGTCATGGTCAAAAGAGCCGCTCCTCTGCCCATTGAATGCATTGTCCGGGGATATATCACCGGTTCAGGATGGAAAGATTACCAGCGCACCGGACAGGTCTGCGGCTATACCCTTCCCCAGGGCCTTCTGGAATCACAGAAACTGGAAGAGCCACTGTTTACACCTTCCACCAAAGCCGAAGCCGGAGAACACGACGAGAATATCGACATGCAACAGGCCGGTCAAAAAATCGGTGATCAGATGCTGGAAAAGGTCAGCAGCCTGTCCCTTTCCATCTACCGTCAGGCCAGGGAATACGCCGAAAAACGCGGTATCATCATCGCGGACACCAAATTTGAGTTTGGAATCAGTAAGGGGCGACTAATGCTCATCGATGAAGTCCTGACACCGGACTCTTCGCGTTTCTGGCCCGCAGACCAGTACAAGCCCGGCCAGGGACAGTCCAGCTTTGACAAGCAATATCTCAGGGACTGGCTGGAGCGTTCCGGATGGGACAAGAACCCTCCCCCGCCGGATCTGCCCCAGGAAATTGTCAGCGAAACCACCAATAAATATCTGCTGGCCTACAAGCTTTTAACCGGAAAAGAACTCATCCAGGGAGGTTCAAATGCTGCTTAAGGATAAAAAGGCTGTCATCTTCGGTGTGGCCAACAATAAAAGCATCGC
>PWSL01000505.1 GCA_003563255.1 Desulfonatronospira sp.
AAAATTGAGTCTTTTTGAGCACAAAATGATGCTCAAGTGGGTCCCGGAGTGCCTGTCCCCTGCTTTCCTTAAAAGCGCTAAACAGATACGGGACAGGCACTTTTGCCGGTTGCTAATTTGCAAATGCTTCAAAAATTAGGCGGCAAAAGAGCCAGTCCCCGGAGGTCAATAAATAAGTTTCGCTGTAGTGTTAGAAGCATCCTGCATAAGTACGCAAGCGGTTTACTCAAGGATATTTCATGATTCTCTCAAGTCTTCAGCCCTCTTCTCATCTCACACCTGGGCCAGCAACTATCAGTTGCAACAACTGAAGTGGAAAAAGCCAACTGAAAAACTTAAGGATAACCCCCTACACCTACTGCCACTGCGTAAACACCACCAGGCTCTGGTCAATGTTCACTGCTTATAAAAATAACAGCCAGCAGGCCATAGAAGCCGCTCAAAAGTACTACGAGCAAATCCATTTTGCTCACCGGCCTTGATCGCCATTTCCTGTGAAATGCTGTAAACATGGCCAAGGCAACAAAAACACCGACTAAAGACCATGGCCCTCCGGTTCCTATATCAGGCTTTGCCTGGTCCAGGTGATCGCTGGTCAAGGTTATCTGAAAAGGCAGGAAGAAATCACGTCCTTTGCTCACAGGCCCATTTTGCAGGTCAGATCTCTCAAGAAAAAAATCAGCAAAACCGCGGTACTCTCTATCCATGGCCAGGCCGTAAATCCCTTGCTCACTACTGATGGTGGCGGTTCGGTAGAGAGGGTTTATTATGAGCTTAAAGTCCATGCTTTGGGGGTCAAAATTGTCCACGGGAATCCGGATCAGCTGGTAATCATCATAAGAGATCAGAAAAATTTCTCCCTGGGTGGTAAACACTGTCCCATAAAATTCCTTGCGCTGGTTTTCCGAAATAATCATATCAAGAATGTCCAGCCCCGGGTCTATGCCTGTCCTGACTACCTCCGGCTGGTTCATAACCCGCTTGACGTGAAAAACCTGCCCTGAATCATCCCTTATGAAGTACCCCTCATCAAATGGCTTGAGATTGGTGGGGTTGCCGCTGATGACTGTAGCTGAAAACACAAACCCTTTTTCCTTGAGGGCTTCTGTGAAATCCCGGGTGAGCTCGCTGTCAATCCTGTTGTAATCTGCATTAATGAACTCCATGCCGTTGGGGGTAATCCTGAACATGTCTTCAGGAAAAGGTATCATGGGAACCGCGGGATCGTTATTAAAAAGGGGATAAAGTTCAATCTGCTGACGATTGACACTGATCTGGCGGGGCTTGATCTCAACAGCCTGTCTTTCTGCCCTTATCTCTTCAAGATCAAAGCTTTGACCGTCAATGACCAGGGGCAGAAGGTCGTGTATTTCCAGATTCCTGTGGTATAAAAAGGGAAGAAGGGCTTCGAACTCCTGGCGGTCATAATGAACTCCGTCTTCATCAGCATGGATAAACCGATGCCCACCCAGTGATTCCTGATAAACGAACTTTTGAAGCACAGGACTGAAGAATAACAGAGGTTCTTCTGCTGTTCTGCCCACAACCTTGTCAAAGGCTGCAGGCAGAATATAACTCATGGCCATAACAGCCAGAACAAGCAAGGACAAACGGGAAATCGTGCCGGTCATCAGGCCCCCCTTTGCTGGAATCTCTGACCAGAGTTAAAAACGCAGAATAGAAACAGGGGAACAAGCCATACCAGATAAGGCATGGCCGGAGACATCCACCCGTAGCCGACTCCCATATACATAACTGATATTATTACGCTGAACACAATAGTCAGAAAAACTTTTCTGGTTTTTAAGGGTTCCAGGAGAACTGCCATACCGCCCAGGTAACCCAGAATTCCAGCCAGAATCCACGGTCCCATTGTCGTAAGAACTGTCATGGATACTTCAAGAGGAAACCAGGACCGCATGGTAGAGTAGACAAGCACTACCGAAATACCCACTGCAACCATGAAAAAAAACAGACCGGTCACCACACTAAGCAGTATCAACAAATCCCGATGCAGAGGCAGATGCAGGGATATGCGCATCCTGCGCCGGATGATTTCCGGCACAAACTGGGCCGCGGCCAGGACCAGACCTGTGACCAGTGGAAAAAACATAAAGTCCTTAAAAAAAACATTGTGCAGATGAATGGCCTCATACCAGATCATCTCAGGATGCTCAGACAGGATCAGCCCCCGGATATCGAAATAGATCTTCAGGCAGACGCCGATGTTCAGCACCAGCACCCCTGCAAATAAGTATTTCAGCTTCAGCCATTCCTTGAGCAGGATTGATGAAATCATATCAGTATTTCCCCATCAGTCCGATGAAACCGTCTTCCAGGGTCATGTCTGCTCTGTGCAGATCCCTGACCTCCACCCCCTGCCTGGACAGCTGTTCAGTGACGGTATCCTGGTCACGGTATGAATAAACAGTAAACTGGTCCCTTCTACGCTCAACTCCCTTGATGATTTCATCTTCAATGGGCACCACCTGACTATTTGAATGGAAGACATATTTTTTAAAGGAACCGAGAAACTCCGTCAGGCCGGTCCTGGTTATCCTGCCCTGGTCCAGAAAAAAAATGGTGTCCACCAGTTGCTCAAGGTCCTGAACAATATGGCTGGTCACGAAAATGGTTTTGCCTTCCATGGCCGCGAAATCATGGAGAACGTCAAGAAAGAGCCTTCTGTATCCGGCATCCAGACCCATGGAATAATCGTCAAGAATCAGAAGATCCGGATTCTGGGCCATTATCACTCCAAGCACCACCTGAGAGCGCTGGCCGCAGGACATGCTTCCAACCTTGTGCCGGTGGGGAAGCCCCATTTTATTGACCAGAGAATAAAAAATGTCAGCATTCCAGTCAGGGTAAAACCCTCGATAGAATTTTTCAGTCTGGGCAATTGTCATGAACTCATACGCCTGATGCCCTTCATGAAGAAGGCCGATACGCTTGCGCACATCCGGTGAAAGACTGTGAGAACTTTCACCCAGGACCAGACATCTGCCTCCAGAAGGCTTCAAAAAACCCATCAGGATATTGACCAGGGTTGTTTTACCCTGACCGTTTTTGCCGAGCAGTCCGCATATGGATCCCTGAGGCACAGTAAAGGAGAGATCCTGGTACACTGTCTTGCCGTTGTAATGGTGGCTGAGATTATGAACCTCTATGACGTTCATTATTGAGCAATCCGGCTTCCAGGGACTCTGACCCTGTGTTCGGGACCTGCATCGAAAAGTACGACAAATTCGTCCCTGGGCTTGCTGAAAGTAAACTCAGAATTGTCATCCATCAGGCCCCTTTGCAGTACCCTGCCATCTCTGGCCTTGATCTGCATCATCACACCGGCAGCGGAAGATCCATCTGAAAAACCTCCCTGACAGGTAATGGTGTTGTCACCGTTGTCCACGCAGGATACGAGCGGCTTATGAGCCTGAACCGTTGTTGCGGCAAAAATCATGCAACAGGCAAGAACAAATAATCGTAATTTCATTTTATCCCCCATTCATTCGGTTTATTCTTCAAACAGGTTATACTCTTACTGCCGGTTCTCTAAACTTGTTCAGGGTGGTCTACATAGCCCCGACAAACAAAGTAGAGCGGAACCTGACCTCGGTAATGGCAAAGCCGGTACCGTCCACTTCCCTGGCCGGAACACTGTGGTCAGTCTCCAGGACGTATTTACGGGAAGGATCAACGGTAAAAGTGACTTTGCCGTCACCCTGCACGTCATATTCGGCAATCTCATCATAAAGGATTGAATCGGTTTCCAGGGACTGGAAAACCTCTATTTCCCCGCCGGAAACCGGGCTGCCGTTATAAAGCACCTGCACAGTCACTTCTTTATGTCCATTGGGAAGTTCGCTGACCTGGACCGGAACTATTT
This sequence comes from Desulfonatronospira sp., assembly GCA_003563255.1. Classification (GTDB taxonomy): domain Bacteria; phylum Desulfobacterota; class Desulfovibrionia; order Desulfovibrionales; family Desulfonatronovibrionaceae; genus Desulfonatronospira. The sequence continues at coordinate 3,887 of PWSL01000505.1, forward strand.
CCAAGGGAATACCTACAGGTTCGTGAATCAAGGAACCCGCCTCCCCGACCCAGGTCACACTTTTGCCGACGTCCCGAATTTCCGTAAGCCGGTAGCGATTGGGATCGCGCTCCAGCACGAAAATATGCTGCCCCGGATTGGTAAGAATGACGTCATTATCATAATGGTTGGGGTTTTCAAAAAGGACGATTTCTTCCATCTCCTGCCCAGGCTTGAGCACTACCAGGCTCAGGTTGGTCTTATCTCTTTCCTCGAGAAGATAGTCAGGATGAGCATAATACGCACGAACATTAAACTCCTGGTCCGGCTCAACCGTAAAAGGCACTTCAGTCCATATACAGTGCGCCAGGGACACTGAAAACGAGAATAACACCATGCTCAGAGTTGCCCAAAAAACAGTAATGACACTTTTCATCTATACCCCCTTTTTAGGCCTTAAAACAATCTAAACCGGCCTACAGCATTAGTTAATAATAAAACTGAAATCCAAATTCATCTTCAAGATGATCGAACACTAAACCAGGCAAAAACAGGATGTCAATATATTTTTGATGTTAAATTTCAACATCAATGCCGATCAAAGACCTGGCCCTGCAAATAGCCAAAGGCTGCAACGCCAGCAGCACCCTCCCGAAAAACGGGTTTAAATATGACCTGATTTGACCAGAGCCAGCCTGTATGAGTATCGTCTGGATTGTAACCACTGATGGAGCAGTCAATGATGGTGCCTGGCAACCGGACCCTTTTCTGAATGGTTACGTCCGGATAGAAATAAGTGCGGGAGAGCCAGTCCCCTTCGAGTTCAAATAAAGTGTCGCGGTAGTGCTGAACTGCTAACCCACTCCTATTCCTGATTCTCACAATAATACGCTGCAACAGTCCCCAGACGTTCGATGAGGTACAGTGGTAGAGAGAGCAGCGGATATTGAACCCGCCTGAAGGTTTTGCCTGTGCTGATTTTGGTATTTATCCGGGTTACGGAAGGAAAAGAGGCATCCAGTCGAACAGCTAAAGGCGCTTCTTTGCTGCCCATAAACTGGTGCAGTGACTTAAGTGACCCTGCAGCGCCGGCTTTGACTTCCACAGGAATAATATGCCCACCGGTCTGCACCACAAAGTCAAGTTCAGCGTTTGAAGACCGGCCCTGACGGAGCCAATAGGTCAATTCCCGGTTCAGCGCATCCGAAAACATGTTCTGTAAGTGCTGCCCTGCGAATTGTTCGGCAATGGCCCCTTCATTGATCAGCTGCGCATCATCCATTTGAGAAACCGCTCTCCAGTCAAGTCCGCAAACAGCATTCATCAAGCCGACATCCAGGAAAAGTGGTTTATATACTTTTTCATCAATATCTGCATGAAGCGGTAGTCCGGAACAATGACTGCGTATTACCTTGCCTATGACCCGGGCCATGGATAAAAGATCAATATCTTTTTTCAAAGTACCGCTCTGGTCTTCAAAAGAGATATTACTGTACTTTATCTTTCTTCCGACATTTCTGGCAATAAAGTGAAATACTCTGCGCATGCGGTTCAAATTTCTTGAACCGATATATTTTGGGAAATCTTCAAGATAGGTTTCGAGAACGGAATTGTGAACCCGGCTGACCTGCTTATAGCTCTTGGTTGCAGCAAAAACTGATACTGCTTCGGGCATTCCGCCTACAAAGTAATAAGAACGCAGCAAACTCAGCAGTCGTCCATGGACAATCTCTCCTATGGATTGGCCCGGCTCATAATTAAGTATAAAGGAACCAAGCTTTTCTTCCCCAATGCCCATCAGAAATTCAGAAAATGTCATGGGCCCCATATGCAGATACTGTATTCGGCCTACAGGCATGGAGAAAGAATGGTCGGACAAGACAAACTCCAGCAAAGACCCGGCACTTAAAACAGGCAACCAGGGCTTGTCTTCGTAAAAATACCGTAATGCCGGAATCGCCTCGGGAACAGACTGAATCTCATCCAGAAAAAGCAGGGAATTTTGACTGACTTGTTTCATTCCCGGCAGAAATTCAATCTGCTGGATAATATGATCAGGGTCTTTGGTATTAAATATTTCGGATAATTCTGGATAGCGCTCTAAGTTTAACTCAAGCAAATCCTTGCCATATTCTTTTGCAAACAGCTGAACAAGCGTAGACTTGCCGACCTGACGGGCGCCGCGGATGACCAGGGGCTTTCGTCTGCTGTCCTTGAGCCAGCTATCCAGAAATTGCAAATGATGGCGGTACATTTCAAATTTATACAGCTTATTTCCCTACACTAAGCATTAAAATACAGGGGTGTTTTGTGCAATGCAGTATGTTTTTGAAGGTGTCTTATAATCAACCATCCACCCTTGTCAAGCTTGCCACCTTATTCTTGTTAATCATAATTATCCCTCATCAGTGCCTGGGAAGATTTTTTTGGCACCCCAGTTGAATGCCCTGCGGGCTAGCTCATTGAGCTATTCAATCACGCCAAAGGCGTGACAGGCTGGGCAAGCAGGATTTCAGTGGTAACTCACTAAATTTTTTACTTTTTTGATAGTGAAAGCCTATGAGTAATAGGCCCCACATGGTCATGCAAAAATATCTGTTGGCTCTGGGCATATTTGCTTACAAAACCTGCTTGACAATTCCCATTTTTTATTTCTAAAAATCAGCATATTTGCTGCATAATGGAAATAGATTATGAACTGGATTGAATTCAAAAACAAAATGTTTGACCTTGGCTGTTTCA
>PWSL01000516.1 GCA_003563255.1 Desulfonatronospira sp.
GAAAGAACTTAGCGCCCCCTGGAGATTGGCTGCAGTGGAGGACATAATCCAAAAAGCCGGTTTTATAAGACTTTGGGATAGTTATAAATATTCAAACTGACAAGGTTTGTGATCTCAAGTTATTACAATATCCGGAAAAAATTCAGCAGACACCATCCAGTCCATGTATGATATGCGGGGACAGCCCCCCATGGGCTGGAAATTATCCTCAGAATTCAGACACTCAGCATCACTTTTAAGCTGCCGGTAACCAGGACAAGCATGAATTATAAAATATTTTTTCTGCCCATTGAAACCAAGAACAGGGAATTTCTGGGCAAGTTGCTGACAGCTGCAACTGCAACTCAAGACAATTGGATGGTCTTTCTGGGCCAGGCCCCAAAAGTCCGCAAAACAGCTTCCCGCTTTATACCCGGGGTCTATTCCGAGATCAGCATACCCGAGTATAAACATGATGCACACCTGCTACATCTGTCCCGGGCAGGGCACAAAATTGTTAATATATGCGAGGAAAGTGTAACCTATCCTGAAGGCAGAGACTACTGCGACCGGAAAGTGGGGCAAAAGCCCCTGAAACTTGTGGATAAGTTCTTTGCTTCAGGATATCGCCATGCTGGGGATGTAGAAGCTTTTCGCAGCATCGATACTCGTCGTCTTCCCATTACCGGAAGCCCTCGCGTGGATGTCCTTCGAGCCGGATACAGAGAAGCATACGCTTCCCAAGCAAGGCGAATCAGGAAAGAACTGGATCCATTTATTCTGATCAATACCAACTTTGCCCGTTGCAATCCTCATCCCAACTACGGCAACCGCCTGGCAGGACTCAAGGATAAAAAAATTATATCCAGCGCCCATCAAGTCAAAATCTGGCAAGGCTCCCACGACTACAAAGCTGAACTCATGTCCGGTTTTATGAAGCTTATACCTCTTCTCGCTGATCGTTATCAACTCAAGGCGGTGATACGCCCGCATCCATCGGAAAATCATGACCGCTGGCACCACTGGGCTGAACAGTACAATAATATTCTTATCAAGCATGATGGCTGCGCCAATGAATGGATGATGGCTGCCAGGGCCACAATTCACAATGGATGCACCACAGGTCTGGAAGGCTTTATGCTCGAGCGGCCTGTTATAGCTTACGTACCTGATCCTGAAAACGATTATTCCAGAAACATTGCCAATGAGGTCAGCCATCAGACACATGATAAAGAAGAGCTCTTTGCTGCCGTGGAAAAGTCCCTGCACTCCGGCAGGCTGGACAGTGCAGAAGAAAGAACGATTAAAGCCGGCAAGCTCAAACATTATATTGAGAATGTTGATGGCCCCCTGGCCTCGGAACGTATAGTTGAAGAACTGAACACTATTGATGTTCCATCTCATTCACTGGATGACATACTGAGAAGAGCAAGAGGACGCAATTCCACCAAATACTTTTTCTTTTCCGCCTGCAAAGATCTCTTCAAAAAAGGGTTAAATACCGTCAGGAAAAGCAAGGACAGCAGGCAGGCCAAAGTATTGCAGAAATTTCCAGGTCTATCTGAAAAGGAAATCATGGAGTCTTTGCTCATCTGGCATCAACAAGGCCTTCTGCCCTCAATGCCAAGAGTGGTAAGCATAACCGATAACCTATTTTGTCTTTATCAAGAAAAAGTATCTGTTTAGCGCTTTTTAGGAAAGCAGGGGTCAGGCATCCCCGCACTTTTTTTAAAATGTCTACGTTTACCTGGAAAAACAAGTGCGGGGAGAGCCAGTCCCCGTGCCACATACAAAGCGCTAAACAGTTACAAGAAAAAGAACACCACAGCGAAGCTTTACAAAAATGAAGATTATTTATATCTGCGGTCTGGTCCACTCCGGCTCAACCATACTGGACATGGCTCTCGGCGCTCACTCCGGGATAGTCGGGCTGGGTGAAATCAGCCGGATATTGAAGGCTGATCAGAGAAATTTCTCTAACAGAGAATTCACTAAAATCCATTGCTCCTGTGGAAAAGACATGCTGGAGTGCCTCTTCTGGAGCGAGATTAGAAATAAAGCATTTCTGTGGGAATCACAGCCTGCCTCTTTACGGTACGAAGAATTGCTCACCATCTTCTCCAGCATCTTCGGAGAGAACAAAATTCTTGTGGACTCTTCCAAAGAAATATCTCCGTACCTCCTTGATCTACACAAAAACCACAAACTCAAAATTATATTCCTGGCTAAAGATTTCAGGAGTTGGTCCTATTCCATCCATATGAAAAAAAAGAAAAACATTTTTACTTTGCCTCTTCGCTGGAGAAGAGAAAACAAAAAACTGCTCTCGTTCCTTGAGAAAAACGGTCTGGATTATTACCCTTTGGGCTATGAAGAATTCGCCCTGTATCCGAAAACGATTCTTTCCTTACTTTGTCGATACATAGGTGTTCAATTCGAAGAAAACATGCTCCGTCCGGCCGGATCCACCAGCCATATCATAAGAGGCAACCGCGCCAGGAGCGATCCGGACAAAATACAGGCCATCAGGTACGACTCAAGATGGATGACATCAAACAAGGCTTCCCTGCTCCCTTTTCTCTATTTACCCCTGAACTCATTCAACAAGAAAATAGTGTTTTCCAATTATCTGAAAAGCAGAAAAGAAAATAACCGGCATGAGGGATTATTATAGCGCGGACAAAACAACAGCTTGCACTAAACGGCCTAGATGATATTACGCAACAGTTTTTACCATTCAGGAGGTCCTCGGTGTTGATTGCTGGCACCAGGCCCTGGGGACTGTCCCCCGCTATGTATTAACTGTGCAGGTTCTCACAACTTCGCGTCTGTCATTTTTGTATTTGTGCAAAAAGGTGTCGCGGGGACTGTCCCCGGGCCGGTTTCGGCATCCCCCTGAATGGTTACCAACAGTTCAGGGGATTATCAAAGGCGGTTCCTGGCAATCACGCCTCAGTAGTAACCGGGGACTGTCCCCAGACCGGTATCCAGCGTCCTTCTGAATAGCTGCCATTGACGGACCCTTAGCGATTAGGTCAGAATCCTGTCCGGCTCGAAATAGCAGACCAGTCATTGCTGAATGAATCTTGACATAACTTTTTAACCCTTCTGATACCATATGCCTTTTTTCAAAGAAAAACTGCGCGCAGTCCGTTTTGGCTGCAGGCTGGCCACAAGCAGCTTCCGCCTTCTGCCCGATTTTATCATAATCGGGGCTCAGAAGTCCGGAACAACCAGCCTGTTTCACTACCTCACCCTGCATCCTCAGGTGAAGCCCAGCTTTACCAAGGAAGTACACTTTTTTGATGGCGGAAAAAAGCCTGAAATAGACACCTTTGCCAAGGGCCCCTCCTGGTACAGGGCGCACTTTCCCTTGTACACCCAAAAAGGTCGGGGATTCATCACCGGAGAGGCATCTCCTTTGTATATTTTCAATCCCCTGGCTCCCCAGCGGATATTCAACCTTGTTCCTGAGGTTAAGCTTATAGCCTTGTTGCGCAATCCTGTGGAACGGGCCATTTCCCATTATTTTCATGAAAAAAGAAAGGGCCGGGAACAGCTGCCTGCCCTTGAAGCATTCCAGTCAGAAAAAAGCCGGATTGAAGCAGCTTTAGGACAACATGACTATAAGAGTTTAAACTTTATACACCATACCTACCTTAAAAGAGGGCTTTACGCTGAGCAGCTTGAGAGGTATCTGCAACTTTTTGATAAACAACAACTGCTCCTCATAAAAAGCGAAGATTTTTTCAACTCTCCGGGAGAGGCCCTGGCCAAGACATGCGGGTTCCTGAACATCAACGATAAGCATCATTTTTCCAACTTAACACCCAGAAATATAGGCCATAATAAACATTCGATAGATAATCCTGTCCGGGAATATCTAATGCAATACTACCTTCCTCATAATCAAAGGTTATGCAACCTGTTAGGACAAAACTTTACCTGGGAGTAATCCGCATTTTTATTTTGTATATGTTTAGGTATCTGTTTAGCGCTTTGGATGTGGCATGGGACGTAGCTGTTACGATGAACCATATTTATAACTACCAGTTAATATCTGACTTTTTGGTAACTTCTCAATAACTCTGGGCGATCTTACACTAAGAAAATACCTGGATTCCGGCTTTCGCCGGAATAACGAATGAAAACAGGTCGTTGCATTGTGATGTCATACCGGCGGAAGCCGGTATCCAGGAATACTGCCCGGAGTTATTGAGAAGTTACACTTTTTGCAGGTGAATTTAATAAATGCTGCAGCAAAACAGAAATATTGTTTATATTGTCCTGGGCATGCACAAGTCGGGCACTACGCTGGTCTCCAGACTGCTCATGGATGCAGGTGTACACATGGGTGACTTTGATTTGAACAGGGACTACGATTCCGGAAACCAATTGGAACGTGAGGAAACCAGGCTTATCAACAAAAAGATACTGGGTTGCGGAGATGCCTTCAGTCTGGAGATACAAGCCCCATTAAAGCCAAGTTTTTTTTCGGAAGAGGTCCTTGGTGAAGGAAGTAAGCTGGCGGCATCTCTTCAGCGCAAGCACCCGGTGTGGGGCTTCAAGGATCCCAGGACCTGTCTCACATATACCTACTGGGAAAAGATTCTGCCGGTTCATCGCCTGATCATGGTGTACCGCCACCCTGAAGAAGTGATCAGCCATTACTTTCGAAAAAGATTCAGTCCCACAGCAATCCCGAAAATCTCAAAGGCTTTCCAGTGCTGGACCCTGTACAACCAGAATATGCTTGATGTGCTCAAAAGACGTGAAGACGCTTTGCTTCTGAATTTCAGCCTGCTCATGCAAAACAGCGCTGAACTGCAACGTCTGGAACGGTTCTTGGGGCACCGTGTGGTAGATAGAAGAGAACCGCAAAAATACCGCTCAAAAAGAGGCAAAACCCTATACTATAATTCGGCTTTACTTTATAGTTTAATAATTCGCGGAGAGAACCCCCTGCGTCTGTTCAATACACTGGAGTCTTACCGAACAAAACAGGCTCAACAGATGGACGGCTAAGAGACTATTGAGCCTGATGAAAAATATCCGTCAAACTTTTGAGGTAACCGTCAAACCTGAAGTTCTTCAGCACGAGGTGCCTGGCCGCCAGGGACATGCTTAAGTAGCCTTCAGGTTCATGCACAATCTGCCGCACCGCGGCTGCAACATCGCCAGGATGCACAGCTCTAGGTGGCACCAGACGGTCCCGGCCCGGGCAGTACACCACATCCGGCATCCCCTGACGGCTGCTTGCATACTTCAGATATTCTGCCAGATCCCATTGCGGATCAACAATGAATCCTGTTTGGCCATGCTGCACTATCTCCGGCAAGCCATCCACCCCCGAGCATACCACCGGGCACCCCCGGGCCTGGGCCTCGAGGACCACTGTGCCGAAAGGCTCTCTAATGGAAGGACAGACAAGCAGGTCAATGCTGTCGTAAAAACCGGCCATATCCTGAACTGCTCCCAGAAATCGGGCCGGCACGGCAAGCCTGGAACAAAGCTCCTGCAGCACAAGTCCTTCCGGTCCGTCCCCGGCTATATGCAGCTCGGCATTCAAACCTTCATTTATCAGTTCCTTTGCGGCCAGGATCACGCTGGCCACGCCCTTGTAAGCCACAAGCCTTGCTGCCACCCCTATACGCAAGGGCCTGTTGTTTGACAGTTTCCTGGGCTCAGCCTGTCTTTTGTTGATTTCCGGTCGCAATGCATTTGGAACAATCCCGCACTGCCCATCATAACCCCACTTTTCTGCAAGCATTCGTTTGCCTGCAAAAGAGTTGCTTAAAACCATATCTACAGAATCAAGAAAATCTTTCATGGTCTTCGGATCATGGCGTCCCCATCCTATTCCTCTTTCAAAAAAAATCGTTTTTCTTTTCAATGCATTGCAGACATTGAGCTGTCCATATTTTGAAATGTGATTCCAAAATATTACTGTATCTGGAGTCAAAGACTCGATTTTTTTTCTGAAGTAACGCCCCCTAATAAACTTGGGAAGCCTAAATCCAAATAGTTTTTTATAATGAATAATTATTGCATTGGATTCTTCAAGCCTAGCCTTGATAGCCCGGTGAGGAGGAGTGCCTGAAAAAATTATACAATGGCAGGAATTATTAAATGTAGAATTGGTTACAATGCTAGCCAGATTGTTTTCTGAACCACCCAAAACATCCAGATTGGTGATAAAAACAATCTTTTTTTGTTTATCAGATGTCACATAGACCTCAATTTATGAATTGAAGGTATTTTTATTGTATCTGTTTAGCGTTTTGCATGTGGCAGTGGGACTGATGCACCTGCAAAAAGTCAGATATTAACTGGTAGTGATACAGATGGATTATATAACTCTTTGATTTTACTGACTACTGCTGGCCACTGACTACTGCGACTGGAAATAAGACTTATTGCAGTCGCATCAAATATCCTTCAAATGATAACTTTTACTCGCAAATAACAGAGTTTCTATTCAATTTTTATTCAGACGCTTTGCCGTTCTTGCCTGCACTTTTCCTGCAATATATTTCAGCTCATCCCTGGATAAATCTCTCGCCAGGGCGTA
>PWSL01000155.1 GCA_003563255.1 Desulfonatronospira sp.
CCCGCTACAGGCGCACGGCCATGACCCTGGGGGCGAACCTGTGGCAGACTTCCCTGTCCATAGCCAGGGAGGCCCGCTACGGGATCCTGGCCGCCATCATAGCCGCCTTCGGCCGGGCCATTGCAGAAATCGGCATTGCCATGATGCTGGGGGGAAATATCAAGGGATTCACCCGGACCATGACCACGGCCATGGCCTTAGAGCACAACAAGGGTGAATTCATACTGGCACTGGGCCTGGGGATTGTTCTTCTATCAATCAGCCTGTTTATGAATATCTTTATGCAGCTGGTGCAGGGACGCTACGGGAGTGCCAGATGAGCCTGTATGTTTTAAGGGATGTCCAGCAGATATTCGAGGGGCGCACTGTCCTGGACCTGCCCGGGCTTGTGCTGGAGGCGGGGCAGAGCTATGCCCTGCTTGGCCCCAACGGTTCCGGCAAAACCACCCTTCTGCATATCCTGGCCATGCTCAATGCTCCGGCAAAGGGCAGGGTCTTTTACAAGGGCCAGGAGATCAACTGGAAGGCCAACTATCTGACCCCCATCCGCAGAGAGCTGGTCCTGGTGGATCAGCACCCCATCATGTTCAGTACTACTGTGGTCAAAAACGTTGAATACGGGCTCAAGGTGCGGAGGATCAATTCCGCAAAGCGCAGGCAGACAGCCATGGAAAGCCTGGAGCGTGTGGGCATGCAGGATTTTGCCCATGGACCGGCTCATCTGCTGTCCGGGGGGGAGACCCAGAGAGTGGCCATCGCCCGGGCCATGGCCTGCTCGCCCCAGGTAATGCTCTTTGATGAGCCTACTGCCAGCGTGGACGTGGAAAACCAGGCAGTAATAGAGAAGATCATCGAGAACATCCGCAAAGAAAGAGGGATAACGGTTATTTTTTCCACGCATAAGCGTCTGGAGGCGTCCAGGCTGGCGGAAAACAAGGTTTTTCTTTTTGAAGGAAAGCTTTCAGGTCCAGGAGGTGAAAACCTTCTGCCGGGCAGCGTAGTCCGGCGCAACGGGCGAAATGTATGCATTCTGCGTGAAAAAGTAGAAATAGAGATGGACAGAGTTCCTGAAGGTCCGTGCAGAGTGCTGGTCAATCCGGAGAAGGTCCGCATCTATTCGATGGATCAGGCCAAAAAGATGTTTTCAGGCGGCCAGATTCCCGGAAAAGTGCTGCAGATGACCGCTGAAGGTGATCATATCCAGGTGCTCATGGATATTGGTTTTCCCATCAGGTCGGTGATGACCAGGCAGGAGGCTGCAGAGTCCGGGATTTTAGTGGGTGACGATGTCATGGTTGCTTTTGATCCAGGGGCTGTTCAGCCGGCTCCCTGACTGGTCCCGGGGACAGCCCCCCCAACCCGTTTCCTGTGAGAATCTCCTGAGCGGCTACAATTCCTGAAAGTAAACGCTCAGGCGCTGCAGTTCCTCTTTCAGGGCTGCGTAATCACTTTGAATGCGCGGCCAGTCCTGCGCCAGGGAGCTTTTCTCCAGGCGACCAGCACAGTCCTGGGCCGGTATGGCGCAAAGGCTGCCAAGGGCACTTTTCAGGGTATGAGCTGAGCGCATCATGTTTTCAGCATCTTTTGCCTTCAGAGCTGCATCCATTTTTATTATATGGGCGGGCTTATCCTGGCTGATAAACCTTTTCAAAAGACTCTGCCAGAACTGAAAATCATTTTTGAAACACTCATTCACCAGTTGCTGGTCTACCGGAGAAGGGGAACCTTCTTCCCGGGTCTGCTCCTGCCTGGCCTGCTGTCTGCAGGCCTGTACGGTCTTTTCTTTTTCAGGTGCACATTTTATAACCTGGGCGATTTTCTGCAATAGAGCTTCGGGTTTAACAGGCTTGGTTACAAGGTGATCCATGCCTGAGCCCAGGATATTCTTGTGCTGCTCTTCCATGGCATAGGCGGTCAGGGCTATCAGGGGCAGGTTCTGGATCTCCCTGATTTTGCGGCCGGCTTCCAGCCCGTCCATGACAGGCATTTGAATGTCCATCAGAGCCAGATCAAGCTCCTGTTCATTTGCAATTTCCAAAGCCTCCCTGCCGTTTTCAGCCTCAAAAACCACATGCCCGGCCTTTTCCAGGAAATGTGAAATATACATTCTATTCAGTTCCTGGTCCTCAGCCAGCAGGATGCGCAGGGACCGGCCCTCCAGGTTTTCCATAGGGCCGGGAGCGGAATCTGCCTGCTGTTCTGCAGCAACAGGCATAAAAATCAGAGTCAGTGTGAAAGTGGACCCTTTTCCTTCTGTGCTGACTACACTTATGTCTCCTTCCATCATCCGGGCAAGGTGCCTGGTTATGGGAAGCCCGAGTCCTGTGCCGCCGTATTTTTTGGCATAACTGCTGTCTGCCTGGGCATAATCCTGAAACAGAGAAGACATGGCGTGTTCAGGTATACCTATGCCGGTGTCCTGTACCCAGAGTTTGATGCTGCACCTGTTTTCGTTGTGAAACAGGGTCTCTGCTCCCAGTTCTACAAAACCTTCCCAGGTAAATTTGATGGCATTGGCAAGCAGGTTGCGAAGCATCTGACCCAGACGGTGAGGGTCGCCGTACAGTTTTTCAGGGACGCCGGGCCTTATATTCAGCTTGAGTTCAAGGTTTTTGGCCTGGGCCAGCACCCTGAACATATTAATATTCTTGCCCAGTTCATGGTGCAAATTGAATTCTTCAGGGGCGAGTTCCAGTTTGCCGGCCTCTATCTTGGCCATATCCAGGCAGTCATTAACAACACTCTGCAGGGCTTCCGCCGAATCCTTGACCATGTTGAGAATGGATAGTTTTTCTTTGTCCTGCTCCATGGGCTTTAAGAGTTCAAGACCTGAAACCACGGAACTAATGGGGGCACGGATTTCATGACTCATGTTGGCCAGAAACTTAGTTTTGGCCCTGGAAGCTTCCTGAGCAGCCTCCTTGGCTGTGAACATTTCTGCATGGGCAATGCTAAGCTGATTGTTTATCTTTTTGATGTGTTGATACAGCTCAAAGTTTTCCAGGAGATGAGCCACTGAATGTAAAACAACACTGGTCAGCATGAGCATACTGTCCAGGAAGTCACTGCTTTTTTGCTCCAGAAAACCCATAAACATGCCCCGTAAGCGACTGCTGGTCTTCAGGGCATGCAGCATTATCTGATCCTGGTTCAAGGCGGTAATGATTACGGGTTTGTTGCGATTTAAGGCCCAGGCAAAGGTTTTATCATCAATAAGAACCTGCATCTCTTCAGCGTAGACATCCCTGTATTCAGGATGTGAACAGTATGCCGGGTAAAATTCATTGGATTCATCCACCAGGTAAAAGCAAAGAGATTTGAACCTGACGAGTTTCTGCAGGCGTTGAGAAGCTTCCATGAGGATCATGTCCGGATCGTCTACCTGATTCAGGCTGGTTTCAAAACTGCTCATGGAGGCGGCCATCTCCAGGGCTTTAATGGACATGCGCTTCTCTTCATTGAGATAAGCAATCTTCTCTTCAAGAAATTTTATGTATTTATCTGGTTCACTCTGCACCGGGGTCTCCCAGAAATATCCTTTCAATTTCGTAAATCTGTCTCTGGGCCAGGGATTTTATTCCGCCCAGGGCAGTCGCTTTCATTTTCAAGTCTTTCCAGGCCCCGGGACTTAAGTCCGGCACAATAATATTGCCGCTTGAGCCGTATCGCAGTGCCTGGGTCAGTATGTCAGCTATATGAATTGCGGCCGGTTCCAGGCTGTTCAGAATTTTTTCCGGCTGGTGATGGTAGCGCACAGGCAGTTCCAGGCTTACGGGAAAATACCACTCCTTCAAGAGTTCTCCACCAAGATGGGCGTGATCAAACCCCAGTATTTCCTTTTCGGCCTGAAAAAGGGGCATTCTGACCTGCCGCGCATAATCCAGTACCGTCCGGGTGGCCTGGGGAGCATGATTAAACAGCACAAGCCTGCCTATATCATGTGTAAGGCCGGCGACGAAGTAGGTTTCCTCGGAGAGACCCTGCTGCTGGTCTGCGATAAGCCTGGCAATGACTCCGCAGGATATGCCGTGCTTCCAGAATGATTTCATATTGACCAGTTTTTCAGGAATGTCCGAAAAATAGCTCACCACTGAGATGCCAAGGGCCAGGGTACATAGTTCGTTGGTGCCCAGAATGGCTACAGCCCTGGTTATGGTATCAATTTTCCGGGGAAATCCGTAAAACGGGCTGTTGACCAGCCGTAAAAGCTTGCTGGACAGACTGGCATCCTTGCTGACCACTTCTGCAATATGAGTGGCTGAACTGCGCGGGGACTGCAAAACAGAATTTATCTGGTGATAGATATCCGGGAAGGATGAAAGCTTAATCTGCTGAGTGATGATATCCCGGGGTGTAAGTGCATACTGCCTGAATTTGAGGGAGTCCCGGAGGGAACTGCCTTGCAGGCTTTGAACGTCTGGCAGTTCCGGAAAATAAGCAACGCTGTTTTGCGCCGCATTGTATACAGCCAGGTTGAAAATATTGCGCATGGCCGGTTTTGAAAGATCTGTTGCCGCAAAATAGGGCAGCAGGCGGCTTCTCGCCTCTTCCAGGGTCTCCCTGCTTATGCTCTCATCCTGAGGAGGCTTTTTCTCGTCTTTATCATCCATTATGTCGGCCTCGACAACCCCCCAGGATTTCAGCACCTGGATATGCTTGGATGTAATTTTTGTGCTGCTGCCCAGCAGAAAACGGCCGCTGGGGGCATAAACGTCTTTTTCCAAAATCATGCCGGGCTTTAGTTCGTCGACGCTTAAAACTCCCAAGGTTTGGCTCCCAAGGCGGGTTTGGCCCGCATTCAGTTAAGTAGTAAGGCCCTAGGCTTTTTCCGTGACCTTGCACGGAAAAAGTGGCCCCTTCAGGGCAAAAGAGACTGCCCACGGAATACACGGAATTTCACGGAATATGCGTTGCTTCGCACCGCTTAAAACTTCCGTGCCTTTCCGTGTGTTCCGTGGGCATAACCTCTTGGCTTTTTTTAAAAATGAAACAACATGTTTGTTCGAAACTTGTGCTTAACGCCTAAAGGATCTTACGTTCTATTTCCTGCGCAGTCTGCTCCTCAAATACCCCCATGTTGTAAACCCTGACCTTGGTGCTGCGGGGGAATTCTTTCTTGAGAAGCGTTTTCAGCAGTTTCTTGAGCTTTTTCAAGGGAACATGCTCAAAACGATCCCGGAAATAGCCGTGTTCAATTATCAGGAAATCATCATGGCCTTTTTTCACCAGGAGCAGGTAGCGGTTGCGTTTGTAGGTGCGCATATCCAGGTAATGACCATGGGGCAGATTTTCCAGACGCTCAAGTATGGCCGGGATGATATTGCTCTTGTCTATCATAGGGTCAGTTATTTATAGCTATAAATAAAAGCCCTTGCAAGCATAGTTCTGGATCACGGGAACTGCGGCGTGCCGGTCAGTCAGGTCAAGGGTGTACATCATGCAAGGCCTGACGGTTCAGGGTTTAAAGGCAGAAGAGGTTTAACCATGAAGGGCATGAAGGGACATGAAGGGAAGAAAAAGAAAAAAGGGGGTATCAATTTTGCCGACCCTGCGATTTTACCAGTATTTGCCATGAAGGCCTGGTTTGGAAGGAATACGGATGGATCGGGCATAAATGAGAAATGCGGAAGATGTCGGCCCCGTCAAGCAGGAAAGCACAGGGAGCGCTTTCCTGCGCGGGGGCCTGGGGGCCGGAATGAAGTTCCGACCCCTTTAGTTATGTATTATACTCTGGGCCTGTTGGACCCGAACAGCCTGGCAAAAGCCTCTTTGCGTGTAAAACGCCTGGGGCCGTGCAGGCTGGCCACTGCAGAGTGGTAGTAGCTGGACGGACGGGTCTGGAAGAGATAGATCACGCGTACAGAATTGGGGTCGCCCAGGACTGCATCGGGATATATCTTTTTTGCTTCAGCCAGTCTCTCTTCGGCCATGGCCTTCATGTCCTCCAGGTCGCCGAAGTGCATGCTGCCGGTGGGACAGGAAAGCACACATGCCGGGAGCATGCCGTTTATGACCCGGTCAAAGCACATGTCGCACTTGGAGATGACTCCTGATGCCTCGTCCTCCCTGGGGATGTCATAGGGGCAGGACTGGCGGATCTCGTCGGGAAACAGGTTTTTGGTCCTGCCGGTGAACATGACCGTACCGGTATCATAGTCCTGCAGGATGGCCTGATCATCGTCCATATCCCCGACCATCTTGCAGGGAGGCGAGATGCAGTGGCGGCATTGATCCGGGAAGAACAGCCAGTCTTTCATCTGCCCGTTTTCCACGAGTTCCTCAAAGCGTACCAGTTTGTAGGTGATAAAGGACAGATCCTCGGGGTTCTGGTAAGAGCCCCAGTTGTGAGTGTCCTCAGCAGGCAGCTTGTGCCATTGTTTGCAGGCCACCTGGCAACCCCGGCAGGCTGTACATTTGGTCAAATCTATAAAAAATCCCTTACCCATAAATCAGACCTCCTTATTTTTTGCGGATGTTGACCATAAAGGTCTTGGTCTCCGGGATAAACGTGTTGGGATCACCCACGGAC
>PWSL01000204.1 GCA_003563255.1 Desulfonatronospira sp.
CAGGATATCAGCCTGCTGCCTGTTTCTGCTCATTGGAGGCTGGGTACTCCTGGATACTGCAGGCATTCTGCCCCATTACGAACTGTTGCAGCCGGCAAGATATTTTGAGGCTCTGCAATAAACTTTTACAGCCTTGCAAGCTTTTGTTTAAACTTCTCCAGACCCCGCAGGTCAATAAATAAGTTTCGCTGTAGTGTTAAAATTTACTGATAACATGTATTTCTCAAATGTATTCGAGGTATCTTATGAATTCTACAGACAATCCGGCCCTGGCTGTTATCGACATGCAAAACGACGTGGTCCTGCCGGATTCCCCCTGCTATGTGCCCGGGGCCATGGAGACCATTCCGGCCATCCAGAAGCTGGCGGCTTACTTCAGGTCCAATAAGTGGCCAGTAATATATGTAACCCGGCAGCATCGCCCGGACGGCAGCGACGTGGAGTACACCAGGGTACACCTCTTCAAGGACAAAGAAGGCCTCTGCGTTGCAGGAACTCCGGGTGCTCAAGTCGTCGACGGACTGGAAGTAAAGCCGGAAGACTACGTCCTTGTAAAAAAACGCTTCAGCGCATTTTTATTTACCGAATTTGACCTCCTGCTGCGCCGACTGGGAATTAAAACCCTGGTCATCGCAGGCACGCAATATCCCAATTGCATCCGTTCCACTGCCGTGGACGCCCTGGCCAGGGACTACCGGGTGGTTGTGGTCACCGATGCCTGCTCTGCCAGTTCAAAGCGTATAGCAGATAACAACATCGAAGACATGCAGAACATGGGCATAGAATGCCTGCCTCTTGGCTCAGTGACCGGTCAAGCTTAATATTGGGTTACAGCGGCATGGCCTTAGAGGCCCAGATAATGGAGTTGTTGTAAATCCGGGCAATGTCATCCTGTATCATTCCCAGGGCCAGACAGCCGTCCTGGACATCCTCCCAGTTGCCCTTTTCCATCCCCTTGACCAGACTGATCCAGGCGGTGAAAGGTGTTTCCTGGGTTATCAGGGCTTTTTTCATATCTTCTTGAATAGGCAGATCCTGGAGAATATCTTCCAGGGGTTGACCCAGCAGGGCATCCAAAAGGGAGAACAGGCCCAGTAGAAACATGGAGTGCGGTTTGAAAGGCGGATCCTGATGCGATTCAGATAAAAGCTCCAGAAATTTCCCCCTCTGGGTTGCCAGACGTGATGTCTCCTGACTTGTTGCGTTAGTGCTTAGATCAGACAGGATGGCCACCTGCAACCACTGGGAGATCTGGATGGCTCCCAGGAGGTTTACTGCATGCTCAATTGATGTGATCTTGTTTCTAAAACCAAAAAAAGCTGAATTGATGTACCGGAGCAAACGATAGCTCAGCGCCGCATCATTCTGAATGATTCCCGCTAACTGCCTGGGCGACCACTCATCATGGGCAAGCTTTTTAAACAATTCCAGCCTTGAATTCTGGTTAGGGGTCAGTTTGCATCCGGACATCAACTGGGGTGAGCAGAAGAAAAACCCCTGAAACAAGTCGAATCCCATTTGCTTGCAATACTGGTAAATCTTTACGTGCTCTATCTTTTCCGCAAGCAATCTGGCTTTTTTATTTGAAAGATAGTTTACGATTTTTTTGATTTCCAAGGGGTGCATCTTGAGGATGTCCACCTTGATTACATCGGCCAGATCAAGAAGTTTTTCGTATCCGGGCTGACCGTAAAAATCATCAAGGGCCAGCCTGTATCCTTTTTTTTTCAGATCCAGGCAGGCCTCAATGACTTCAGGTTCGGGCTTGACAGTTTCCAGAATCTCCACCACGCATTGATTTGAGGGGAGTGCCAGAGCGCTTCTTCGAATCAGCAACTCCTGAGGAAAATTGATATAAACAGGTTTGGGCCTGCCTATAGCTGAAGCAGCCAGGTCAAATCCGTATGAAATAACATCCAGAGTGGCCTGAACAGGATCAAAAATATTTGCGGATTGCTGCATCTGCCCTTCCCTGAACAGCAGTTCATACCCCTGCACCCTGTCTTTACGTGTAAAGATGGGCTGCCTGGCAACAAAAACAGGATGGTGCTGCAGTATTTCCACTCTCTGGCTCCAGCTCGTTTAAGGCTGTTTGATAATAGCACTTATGACAGGGCTCCGTGAATAAGCAACTGAGGCAGGCCTGTGCCCGGAACCCTAGATAAAGGGCGAGCTAACTCTCTTTCATAAGCTTCTTGAGAAAAACTTCAGCCTGGGTAAATCCTGGGTGTTCCTCAAGAGCCTTCTGAAGACGTCTTACTGCCCTTCGAAAGTTTCCATTATAATAATCCGATACAGCTGCGTTAAATAATAGACCCGGATTGTCAGGATCTTTTTTTAATGCCACAGCATAAAGCTCCACAGCCCGGGACTTCTGCCCCTGTTTTCTAAGGGCAACAGCGTAGTTGTTGATGACATCAGAGCTCAGACAGTCGATGACAAGGGATCCAAAATTTGCTTCCGCCTGCCCGCAAAGATCATGTTTTAAATAAATTTCCCAGATCTTTCTCTTTATCCAGTCCTCTTCCGGGGATACGTTGATGGCTCTTTGAAAACTCTCCCTGGCCCTGTAGTAATCCTGCATGTATAATAAGATATCGCCTTGAGCTAAATAAAAATCTACACTACGCGGCTGTATTGCCAGGGCCTTATCAAGGCTGGCCCTGGCTTCTTCCCAGGCTTGCTCATTCTTTTCAAGTTCAGCCTTGAGATGCCAGGCTTTTCCCAATAGATGGTTGTGGCTTAAGGCCTGATCTACCATTTCCCTGGCTTGACTGGTTTCACCAGCCTGATAATAGACCCGGGCAGTCTCATAATATATTCGGGCCTTCATGGAAGGTGTCTGTTCAAGAAGGTCACTCAGCCTTTTTACTGCCAAGCTGAAATTATTTAAGGCACAGTCGTGCTTTACCTCTTTTAGCACGTTGTACAATTTCTGACGCGGATTTTCAGTGCTTACAGTACTCATCTTTTCCGAGAGCACTTCAATGCTCAAGGGCTTAACCATGTATTCGGTGACGCCGAGTTCTGAGGCCTCGGCCACATCCTCGGATTCACTTCTTGACGTTAGAAAAATAAACGGGAGATCCTCCCACCTGGAAGAAGAGCGCATGCAGCGTAAAAGCTCGGCCCCGTTCATACGGGGCATCTTCCAGTCTGAAATAACCAGCTGAATATCATGGCTATGTTCAAGTATCTCAAGAGCTTCCTTCCCGTCTGCCGCTTCCCTGGTCTTCTGGTACCCTAACACGCGAAGAAAATTGACAACTGTTTCCCTTGATGGTTCAATGTCATCTACAATCAGGATGCTTTTATCTTTGTCCAGCATAATACCCTCAGTCTGGTGAATACATGGTCACACAGAAAAGGCTGCCTCCGCCCGGTGCGTCCTCAACCCAGATATGGCCTTCCAGCATGGTTACTATTCGGTTGCAGATGAAGAGACCAATGCCGGTGCCCTGGATCCCTTTGTCCCGCTCTGCCCGGATAAACCTGTCGAAGATCTTTTGCTTGAGGTTGTCAGGTATCCCGGGACCATTGTCCTGCACTGCTATCTTGACTATCCGGCTATATCTGTCTCCGGCCCTTCTGGTCTCCAGGGTTTCCCACCAGATAATAATATTGCCGCCCTCACAGGTATACTTGACAGCATTGGAAATAAGATTGCTGAAAAGGTGCGATAAAAGGGTGCTGTCAGCCATGACTGTTACCTTGCCGGCCTTGCCCAGAGAGATGGAGAGTCCTTTAGAGGATGTGGTAGGCCTGGCTTCCTCAATCACCTGCTGCACAATGGGCAAAAGCTCTACAGGTCCAATCCGGCATGTGTTCTCCTCTTGCCAGTGATCCAGGCGGGCGATCTCCAGGAATTCGTCTATCATCTCAAACAGTTTGCTGGCTCCGTTACGGGCTGTTTTTAAAACATTGTCCTGCTCCCGGCTTACACCCATATACGTTAAAAGATCCAGATTGGAAATTACAGCTGACAGCGGACTTTTGAAATCATGGACAACCATCTGCACAAGTTCGGTACGTTCGGTATAAGTGATTAACAACTCCCTTTGCTTTAACTCTAACTCCCTCACCAAAGCCTTATAACGCTCTTTTTCTTCGGCAAGCCTGTCCATCAGGCAGGAATTTTCCACCAGAGGAGAAATCCAGGACGCATAATCCTGAAGCACCTGAAAGTCTTCCGAAGTGAAAGGAGAATCATCATCCCGGTCGGAACAATTGATTACTCCAATGGTATTTTTTTGTGCACCCTGAAGAGGAACGCATAAAAGGGATGCAGTTTTGTAAGAGGAAGACCTGCCCTTTCTCGGCCTGAACTTGTCGTGCTGGTTAATGTTTTCAATAAGCAAGGGGGTGGAATTATAATAAACATACCCTGAGATAGACTCCGGGTAAATCTCCTGAACCAGGCCGATTATATTATGATTAGTGCTCGCTTCCACCCGTAGACTGTTTTCATCTGAACTTTTAAGCATGACGGACCCCCTGCGGGCCCCGATTTTTTTCAAGATAATATCAAGGCTCCTGTCCAGTCGAACCTTGAGAGCAAGGGTGTTGTCTGTTAGAAGACGAACCACGCTTTGAAGAGCTTCAGGCTTGGTATGGTCTGACAAAGATTCCTTGAAGGTATTCATTGGTTAAGCCTGCCAAAGGGTTTTCAAGGTGCTGGGGTCAGCCGGAAAATCATTCTTCCGACAAAATTTTAACAGTTACTTTGTAGCAGCCATTCTATCGTTTGTAATCATTCAGGGGGTCATGGGTGGTGATTGCTTGCACAGGGCCTGGGGGTCCCGGAGTGCCTGTCCCCTGCTTTCCTTAAAAGCGCTAAACAGATACCCCCGGGCCGGTTCCGGCAACTCTGAATGTTTACCATCGTTTGGATCGTAACCATGTGGCACGGGGACTGGCTCTCCCCGCACTAATTTTTAAAACCTGTCAATTTTCCTTCAGAAAAAGGTTTGCGGGTGCCTGTCCCCTGCTTTCCTTATGGTGAAGATTGCAGCCGGCTTGGGAACTCTGCTTTCATGCCAAAGTACTGTTATATAAATCAGGAAGTTACAGGCTTTTTGGCACTTTATCCAAAAACTGATTTGACTTTTATGTAAAATTACAATATTATATTAATTAAATCAATGATTTTTTTAAACTCAAAAAATATTATCTATTTTGCGCTTTTCAGGAAAGCAGGGTACAGGCACTCCGCACTCTGTTTGCCGAAACCCCGGACCACTGGAGTACAAGTCGATATTTTTGTATCAGTTTAGCCCTTTTCTAAGGAAAGCAGGGGACAGGCACCCCCGCACTTATTTTTTTCAAATGTTCTGCAGCCTTTCTGCCCTAAAAAATAAGTGCGGGGAGAGCCAGTCCCGTGCCACATGCAAAGCGCTTAACTGTTACATATTTTTTGAAAATGACTGCTGCCCACCCGGTTGATTAGTAGAAATTCCACTGAGGTGGACAAAACACTCTATTATTATTTGAGTGGCGGGCAAAGCCCGCGTTAATTTTTTCAAGAGAGGTGTTTTTATGATAAACGGTATTCCCGGAATGGGAGCTTTTCACAGCTTCGGGTTACGCCAGCAGGTGGCGGCCCACAACGTGGCCAACGTAAATACCAGAGATTTTGAACCCAGCCGGGTTATCCTGGAAGAGGCTGGCAACAGGCAGGGTGTAAGGCCTCAGACCGTGGAAAAGATCCGGGACCAGGCGTTGGAACATGCCCGGGAGATGCAGGATCAGGCTGCAGCCGAGGCTCAAGAAAGAGCTTTAAGGCCAAGCAACACGGATCTTATTTCCGAACTTGTATTGATGCAGCAAAACGAGACAGCCTATGCCGCCAACGCTGCCGCCGTACGCACCCGGGACGACATGTTGGGCCATGTAATAAACATGACGACTTAACACTGCAGTGAAACTTATTATCAACCTCCGGTGACTGGTTTTTTTTCCGCCAACATTTTTTACAATTGACAGGTTTCAACGTAACTTGAGAGTTCAAAGTTCTTGGTTCTTCGTTCCTGGTTGTAAGAAATTATGTCAATGAATTTGGATAGATACATAGCCTGACCCGAAAGACATATAGATCTGTCAAAAAAAACTAATAAAAACAAATGATTACAAAAAAACTTTGTAACTGTTCAGAACGTATCAGTTTAGTGACTTACTCCTGAGACCCTGTCATAAAAAACGAGAAAATTTTCGAACAGAGACGAGGTTTCAGCGCCTGCTAATGGGACTGTCCCGCACTTATTTTTGTAAATCTCATGGCTGTAACTTATTCATCAGAAAAATAAGTGCTGGACTGTCCCAATTGGGATAAGAGCACTTCTTTTTCTTGGGTTGCGGGCATAGCCTGCTTTAGGCTTTTGTTTTTCTACAATTAACTATTAACACTACAGCGAAACTTATATATCGACCTCCGGGGACTGGCTCTTTTGCCGCCTGATTTTTTGTTCAATTGCAAGTTTTCAAACGGCAAAAGTGCCTGTCCCCAATTGAGACAGGTTATAAA
>PWSL01000391.1 GCA_003563255.1 Desulfonatronospira sp.
GAGCCTGGGAACAAGAGCGAAATACTGGACCCCGGATCAAGTCCGGGGTGACGGTTTCCCCTCGTTCCCAGGCTCCTGCCTGGGGACGTCTTATTCTTGCGGCTCCAGCCGCTTCTTGTTTTTTCTTTGGATGCGGCTGGAGCCTCTGAAGAGCTGTGTTCCCAGGCTGGAGCCTGGGAACAAGAGCGGGGGCTGGAGCCTGGGAACAAGGAAGAGCTTCCTCTTTTAATGTTTCCATGATCCACCTCGGCGTTCAGCCCCCGGCCCTCAAACAGAAAATGCTTCATGGAATCCGGGATCTCACCCTTTAAAGTGCCTGCCAGGTCATTGGCCAGGAGGCGGATAAGCAGGTCATGCAGGTTTGGCTTGTCCCGGTAATAACCAAATATCCCGGTCATCTCCTCCCAGAAGAACTGATCAAGGCCGAATTTTTCCATCTCCTGCCAGGATTGGCACCGGTACAGCGTGATGGTCTTGAGTACGAGTTTACCTGCGTCTTAGAGCTCTCTGTGGATGGACATATTGCCACGGCCTCCAAGGATCGCACCGGCCTCTTCGATGGCCAGTATTTTGTGCCCGGCAAGGATACCGGCCAGATCCTCAGAGAATGGCTGGAAGGAGGCAGGCCAGATAATGGGCACAAGGAAAATAAGCCTGCTGACACTAAGGTAGACAATGAGCCTGAACCAGCAGCAGATCCTGGCCCTACACCCAAACAGGAGACCCAGAACGTGTTCAGCAGGAAGCAGCAGCAGGAGCAGCAGGACAAAACCCCGCAGCCGCTTAGCCCGGAAGACACCGGTGTCACTATATTGAGTCTTCTGAATGTCCTTCGGGAGCTTGGCTTGTATGACAAGGTGGACCTGTACGAGACTTATCTGTGGAACAAGTACGGGGCTGACTTGCGTAAGCTAAGCAAAGCTCAGGTCAGTGAGCAGTACAATAACTTATGCCGCTGCCGGCGCGACCCGGAGCTCTTCCAGAGGTTTGTCACCTACCTGGACGGCTTAAGGGCGAAGCAGGCTGCATAAGCTGACATCCTGGCCCGGGAAGCCTGCCTCAAAGTGGATTTCCCGGGCAAATTCCACTGTATCCGAACAAATATTTTAAAACACCATAACATCTTAAAATCATTGAATTTGTGATAATTAGGTGTACTGATCTTGCTTTTCTCAATTATAACAACAGGTTAGCATCGTTTTCTTGAGTGTTTTTTTATATAAAAAAACCTCGATTTAATTTTTGAGGGGGTGTATACGGAAATCGTTCTGGGAGACTACGAATGACAAGGGCTCCCAGAGGGAGAGTCTGAAACATTGCCCTGGTTTTAAGGGGTTGGAACACATTATTGTTTTTTTTATTTTTTTTCTTAAAATTGTCTGAAACATCGCCCCGATTTTAAGGGGTTGGAACAAAATAAAGATGCTTACAGCGTGTGGTATAATTTTGGTCTGAAACATCGCCCCGATTTTAAGGGGTTGGAACCACATGACCCCACTACGAGTGGGGGATGGCCAATTTGGTCTGAAACATCGCCCCGATTTTAAGGGGTTGGAACGGGTACGCCGTATTCAAAACAGCAATTTCACAGGTCTGAAACATCGCCTCGATTTTAAGGGGTTGGAACTCATAAATTCTGAGCAAAGAGGGCAGAGGAACCTGATGTCTGAAACATTGCCCCGATGTTAAGGGGTTGGAACAGCAACTCACTGACTGTATGAGCCAACTCAGTACGAGTCTGAAACATTGCCCTGGTTTTAAGGGGTTGGAACCTTTTTAACTTCTGCGCCATGACGTTTGCAAGCTCGTCTGAAACATTGCCCCGGTTTTAAGGGGTTGGAACTTTGATTTTTGCATCCTTGGGAAACTTTATCTTTTGTCTGAAACATCGCCCCGATTTTAAGGGGTTGGAACTAATAAAAATAACTGAAACTTCACGCTAGACTACGGTCTGAAACTTTGCCCCGATTTTAAGGGGTTGAAACCCCAGAAAATCTTCAGTTCCATGGCATGTCCAATTGTTCAGTCTAAAACATCACCCCGATTTTAAGGGGTTGAAAATTTGAAAACAATTCGATCAAACCCGGACAAAGTACTTCTGAAACATTGCCCCGATTTTAATCTGATAGTTGCCCACACTTAACCCCAAAATTTATTTTTTACCGCGAAGAGCGGTTGAGATTCTCATCAAGTGCTATAAATACTACAATCTTATGCTAAATAAGCGATAAGAATAAAATAAAAAATATCAAAAGTATTACGCTTGTTGAAAATATGCACGATTTATTTCAAATTGGCCATCCCCCACTCGTAGTGGGGTCATGTGTGGGCAACTGTCAGGATTTTAATGGGTTGAAACTTGGTCTTAAATGAAATATTCTCGGGCAGTTCGCATGTCTGAAACTTTGCCCCGGTTTTAAGGGGTTGGAACTTGCTTTTTGGGCATAGACTCGCTCCTTGCAATATGGTCTGAAACATTGCCCCGATTATAAGGGGTTGAAACAGTCTGCTTGATCTCTCGGACGAACTCAGAAAGATGTCTGAAACATTGCCCCGATCTTAAGGGGTTGGAACTCGGGAAGGGAATCATGCAAGTCATCATTAAATTGGTCTGAAACATGCCCCGATTTTAAGGGGTTGGAACAGGGCGACTTGAGGTCATGAGCCACATAGGAAAACAGCCTGAAACATTGCCCCGATTTTAAGGGGTTGGAAAATTGATCCATATCAAAGTACCCCATAGTAGGGGGGTCTGAAAGATAGCCCTGATTTTAAGGGGTTGAGTTTTTTACCTAACCTGGCCTGGATCTATCCCAGATCCTGTGATTGTCAGCTAATGTACTCAAAGTAGGTGAAACTGCAGCAGGAGCCCCCGGAGGCTTTAGGCCGTAATACATCTAACCACCGGGTAAGTAAGAATCCTGGCAGCCAGGTACTGGTCAAGACCGTCATGCTTATCCTGCTGGAGCATGCCAGGAAGTGTTACCCTGTTGTTCAAAAGCAAGAAACTTTTTAGGACGATTTTAAGTCGTGCAATAATTTAAAGTTGGGTTGAATATTGTTGATGGTCATCTGCTACCTGCAAAGGTCAGAGCAGGAAATCTTTAAAACTAGAATTATGGGGCAAAAAAACCGATAAAACATATATAACCTTGTTATAAATAGGGAGGTAAAGTTTATGGACATAACAGGAATATCAAGTCTTGGCGGGCTGGCGAACATAATGTCAAAACAGGAATTTGGAGCCCAGGTAGTCAGCAAGACCCTGGACTATATGAATTCATCGACTTTAAAGAGCTCTGACAGTGGCATGAGCCAAGCATATGACTTCAATATAAGCGTCCTTGGTGCTGAACTCGATGGCAAACAAAAAATGACGGATTTAATCTCCATTCACTCAGGTAAAGGAAAACTGACCAACTTTAACATTTAGTCTTATGTTTGAAACAGTCATAATTCACCTATATTAAGTATGTAGTCTTATTTTAAGCGGATACATTTCAGAACAAGGTACGGAGTCTATTAAAGAGTTAAACAGTATGCCATGGGAAAACAAAAGTATTTATGGATGGGTAAGGCAAGAATTATATAATATGCCCAAACCACTAGATGGAGAAAACAATTTTCTTTATCAGTCTTTAATAGAATTTGCAAAAGTATCCACTCAAGCATTTGATAATATTGGTGATTATCTATTTTCATATAAAGAAAAGCAACTTAGTGCAATATTTTTACCCGCCTTTTACAATCTAGGATACGGTGTTATGCAAGAAGCACCTACCAGAAGAAAAAAAAGAGGTGAAACATATACCCATGCGTGGTTAGATTATTGGGTTCAAAAAGACGATGAAACAGTTTTTTTAGTTGAGGTTAAGCATAGCTGGCAATACTTTGGAGGCATTTTAAAAAAAGATGCTATATCTAAGATTAACTCTTCTGTAGATCAACTAAAGCATATAAGAAAACAAGACGTTAGAAATTTGTCGTTAGCTAATGAGACAGTAAAATTATCCTTATTGGTATTGCCTATATATAGAAATGTACCTCTTGATTCTAATTTAAAAGAGGATGAAGAGTTTATGACTGAGAGAAATGAAATTGACGATATGTTGTCGTATCTTTCCCAAGAAATGCCAAGCAGTATATCATGGATGGGTGTATGGCTACTCCCTAAAAGAATGCAGTATACTTTCCAAAGCAATGAAATTAATGGATTGAGAACATTTCCTGGAGTGATAATTTTGTCATGTATTATAACTTGATTCCTTGAATTTATTGCATAAACCTGCTTTTACTATATTTAGCTATCTATGCAACGTTTTTTCAATCTACATCAGAAAGATTTAAACGGTCTGATTTTGCTAAGCGAAATGGTCAGGGCGGTAGAACTTGACAAAATAGCTAAAGCCATTACTTCCGGTAATTCCAACAATAGCTACAATGTATCAGGACCAGGGTAGAGTAAGTATCCCGTGACTTAAGTTCTGGTTAAGACCTTGATGCTAATGCTGTTGGAGCATACCAGGAAATGCTATCCTGTGGTACAAGCATAGATTTTTCCCAGCCTGCTGAAGTTTTTTAATTTATAAACCAAAACCCAAGTCTTATACCATCAACAGCCGCACCTCTCTTTAAAAGTCGAGCTAGCTCATGGTTTCTGAATAACAATGCCAATGACATACAGTGGCCTGCTTTCAGGATAACATTTATGCGCACCCCATTCGACCCGCTTAAGTTCTTACAGTCCCTGCGTCTGGACGTAGAACTTGATTCCAAGGGGCAGATAACGGTCCATGGCATGCGCTTCCTGGAGCCCCATAAGGCGAAGCAGGCCCGAAACATCCTGAAGATCTATGACAAGCTCCTACGCATGCAGCTGGACGCTCCCAGCAAGACCATGAGGCCTTCTGTCAGGAAACTGGTGGCCCTGGGGAAGGTGGAGATCAGGGATGGGCAGTATGTCTTGCCTGAAGGTCATGGACTGCATCTATAACATGTCAGGTTCAGGAGATCAGGTATGGGCTCACAAGTAATTGCTGCCTGTAAATGCGGCGCTAATGCCATTATACTGATTGGCGGCGGTATGTTTAATTTTATGGAGACCTGCTATTTTCCCTGTATGTGTAAGGGCTGTCACGAAGTCGTCCAGGCGAATCTTCTTGCCAAGGAGGCAAGATGCCCCCAGTGCCGGGCGCGTAATCCAATTCCTTATGATGACCCTCGGCTACTGGGAGAGCCGGGGAGTTACCATGTAGCAGAATGGAGAATGACTGATAAACTTGACAGAGATCTTGTTCTCACTGATGGCAAGTACATGTGCCCCAAGTGCGGCAAAATGTCCCTTGGTTTCCGCGACAGTGGCCTGTGCTGGGATTAAACCAGGAGAAAACCTGCCTTGACCAGAATTTACATCCCCGCCACAAGTGCAGAGCAATGGGCTCAGTTCCTGGCTGAGCCCGCCAGACAGTGGCGTAAAGGCTATTCAGCCCGCACTCTCGCTTATTCTTGGCAAGATGCTGAGGGCTTTCCAGATGAGGTTGGAGCAGTCCTCGGGTCAAAATTCCCTGCGGCGGAGATGTTGCTTGCTTTTCCGGAGCACCAGGTTCCACTACCTGCTGACTCTCGTCCTTCGCAAAACGATATCTGGGTTCTTGCCCGTTCCCAGGGAGAGCTCATTTCCATAGCGGTAGAGGGCAAAGTTTCCGAGTCATTCGGCCCCACGATACAGGAGTGGCAGGCCCAGTCCAGCCCGGGCAAGACAGCTCGCCTTGAGTTTCTGCAAAGGCTGCTTGAGCTGGACACAGTCCCCCTCTCCATCCGCTATCAGCTTTTGCACCGCACAGCATCGGCCCTCATTGAGGCCCAGAGATTCAACGCTCAGCATGCCGTCATGCTGGTCCACTCTTTTAGCCAGTCCCATGAAGGCTTCCAGGACTATGCGGCTTTTGCCGAACTCATGTGCGGCAGCGCAAGCAAAGACAGCTTGACTTCAGTAGGCTCTCGTTCCGGTGCATCACTTCATCTTGCCTGGGTGCAGGGCAACCCCGCCAGCCTCAGCAGATAAAAGAGAGTACCCCTGCACTCGACTCTGTAATTCATCGATCAGTTTTTACCCTGATTCTGGCATCCAGTAAAATCAGCACCCTGAAACCATGCTCACCGCTGCATCTACTCCTCTTCAAACTCAGCACTGGAAAAATTGAGGGTTCCGCAGTTCTCTCTGACCGCCCTCTGGGTGCTTTCGTCAAAACCATCTGACAGTTCCGCTTCGATATCCAGGCGCAGCTTGACCTTTGCCCCGGGGCTGGCAGTAAGCCGACTGACGACTTCTCCATGGATGGTATCGAAGTCCATACGTCCTGTATGCGGGTCCAGTTCGACTGTTCCAAAGAACCGCTTTTTGACTGCTTTAGGTTTTGGACCTGGACCTGGACCTGGTTCAGGATCAGGATCAGGATCTGGACCTGGTTCAGGATTTGGACCTGGACCTGGACCGGGAGGCGTGATAAGAA
>PWSL01000228.1 GCA_003563255.1 Desulfonatronospira sp.
AGTAGTCTTTTTCTTAAAAAATAAGTGCGGAACATTTACAGTGCCAAGCGCTGAACCCCCGTCATGGCTCAAATTTTTCTTGTTTTTTGTGACAGGGTTTCAGGAGTAAGTCACTAACACATTCGGTCAGTTGAGATTCTTGTAACAGTTTAGCCATTTGCATGTGGCATGAGGACTGGCTCTCCCCGCACTTATTTATAAAACCTGTCAATCATCCTTCAGAAAAAGTTTTGGGGGTGCCTGTCCCCTGCTTTCCTTAAAAAGGGCTAAACTGTTACAGATTCTTAAAAATGCAATAAATCCAGAGTGTTGTACGGAAACCTTTGATTGTTCTGTGAACAAAGACATAGAAAAAATAATCTGTTTAAAAAATTAAATTTTGTCAAGTTATTTCGTATTTCAATTCAGGCCAGATAATTGTCAGTGACTTACTCCTGAAACCCTGCCTGTCACGCATATGGCGTGATTAAACAAATCCGAAGGATTTCCTGCAAAGCAAGGTTTAACTGGGCTTGCCCCGATAAACAATGCTGAATGCGTTCCTGCTTAGCAAAGTTTAACCGGAGTCACAATAAACAAGAAAAATTTCGAACAAAGACGGGGCTCGAGCGCCTGGTACTGGGACTGTCACCGCTCAGAACCAACCAGGTCAAAAGCAACCAGCTTTGCGAATGAGAGATGTCAGAAACCTATAATATGTTGTCGCAGGGACTGTCCTAATGAAGATAATAAAGGGATGCCGAAACAGGCCCGGGGACAGTCCCCGCGACCCCTTATCCGCACAAATACAAAAAGTACAGACGCGAAATTTTGTGAAGCTGCATAATCATTACTTACCCAGGGACAGTCCCCAGGGCCTGGTGCCGGTAATCAACACCGAGGATCCCCTGAATGGTTACGTTACCACGGAAACTGTCCTCGACTTCAGGACGGTCCCAAAACGGGTTTTCAGAAACGCGTGATGCTCCCGCTAAGAAAATAGTTTATTGTCCACCGCAGGGTTTGGTTGGTGCGAGCCAATAGTCCAACTGGAATTTTTTTTCATACGGAAAAGGTTTTACTACCTCAACAACTCCTTGTCAGCCATGCTCCATTTTAGTACTGATTCTTCCTGACCTGGTAACTATTCAGAGGGTCCTCGGTGGTGATAACCGGCCGGAATCCGCCCCCTGAAAGTTTACATGACTTGATTGACAAAAGTGTAACCATTCAGGGGGATGGATACCGGCAGGGGACAGTCCCCGCGACACTTTTCCTGCACAGGTACAAAACGTGTATCTGTTTAGCGCTTTTATTGACACAGATAAAAGAGATTGAAGAAGCATGTTTTTTCCTTGCGGGAATAAGACCCCAGTTGAATCCTTTCAGAGCAGCTGTCGCTGCATTCAATCACGCCACAGGCGTGACAGGACCCGCAAGGAAAAGGCATCAGCCGCTTGCGCGGCGGGGGATCACCGAACCAGGAACCAGGAACGAAGAACCAGGAACCAGGAACGAAGAACCAGGAACCGATTTTTTGCGACCAACATGTTTGTTTGAAATTTGTGCAACGCGCTGACAGATACAAATTCAACCGGCAGGATAATTTATGAGTGTACCATACAAATTCAACCGCCAGGAACTGGCCGGATCCCTGGGAGATCTGGGCGTGGTTCTGCCTCTGGGCATAGCCATGATTCTGGTCAACGGCCTGAACCCCCTGGGGCTTTTTTTCTCGGTGGGTCTGTTCTACTTGCTGTCCGGGATGTACTACCGTATTCCCGTGCCGGTGGAACCCATGAAGGTCATTGGCGCTTATGCCGTGGCCACGGGCATTACAGCCTCGGAAATCATGGCCTCTTCTCTGCTTATCGGAGTGCTTCTGCTCATAATCGCCCTTACCGGAGCCATGACCCTCATTGGCAGGTATACCCCCAAGGCGGTCGTCCGGGGAGTGCAGCTTTCCACCGGGCTTTTGCTCATGGCCGAGGGGGTGCGCTTCATGATCGGCACTTCCACCTTTCAAAAGATCCAGGAAGCAGCCGAGCCCTACCTGGTAATCCAGGACATCGGTCCTGTACCTTTCGGCCTTATCCTGGGTCTGGTGGGCGGGGTAGTCACCCTGCTTCTTCTGGACAACAAAAAACTTCCTGCAGCCCTGGTGGTGGTCCTGGGGGGCATGCTGGTGGGTCTTTTGCTGGGCACCCGGGAGGGTCTGTCCCAGGTGTCTCTGGGAATCAACCTTCCGGAGTTCATGCCTTTCGGGTTTCCTTCGGGTGTGGACTTCTCCTTTGCCCTGCTGGTGCTGGTCCTGCCGCAGCTGCCCATGACCCTGGGCAATGCGGTCATCGCCAACGTGGATTTATCCAGGCAGTATTTCGGAGAGGCCGCCCACAGGGCAACCTATAAGGCCAACTGCATCACCATGGCCCTGGCCAATTTCTTTTCCTTCTTCGTGGGCGGGATGCCCCTTTGTCACGGTGCAGGGGGGCTGGCCGCCCATTACCGCTTCGGGGCCAGGACCCCGGGCTCCAACGTGATCATCGGAGCCATATTCATATTCCTGGCTGTGTTGCTCGGAGTGAACATCCTGGGCATTCTCTATCTCATCCCCATGGCCGTGCTGGGAGTGCTGCTTGTTTTTGCAGGCAGTCAACTGGCCTTGACCATAATGGATTTAAAGGAGCGCAAGGAATTTTTCGTTGTCTTCACCATCGTGGGCATCACCCTGGCCACCAATCTGGCAGCCGGGTTTATTGTGGGCATAATCGTGGCTTATATCCTCAAATCTGAAAAACTTTCCATATGAATCAAAGCATTGCCATAATCGGTGGGGGGCTGGCCGGATGCGAGGCTGCTCTGCAGCTGGCCCGTCAGGGGGTATGGGTAACCATCTTCGAGATGAAGCCGCAAAAGTTTTCTCCGGCACATGAGAGCCCCTCTCTTGGAGAGCTGGTCTGTTCCAATTCGTTTCGCTCCATGGAAACGGTCACCGGGGTGGGTCTTTTGCAGCAGGAGATGCAGAAACTAGGCAGCCTGGTTATGGAGGCCGCCCTCAAGCACAGGGTGCCGGCGGGCAAGGCCCTTGCAGTGGACCGGGACAAATTTGCAAAGCACTTGACCGGCAGGGTGGAAGAACATGATCTCATCCGCGTGCATAGGCGTGAAATCCAGGATCTGGATGCCCCGGAGCTTCAGGAATTTGATGCGGTTATCATTGCAGCGGGTCCTTTGATCAGCGATCCCCTGGCCCAAAGCCTGTTTCGGATTATCGGGGCTCGGGATCTGTATTTTTATGACGCTATTGCCCCCATAGTCAGCGCGGAATCCATTGATTATGACAAGACCTTCTGGGGTTCCAGGTACCGGCCCGCAGACGAAGATTATCTCAATTGCCCCATGAGTGAAGAGGAGTATTACCGGTTTTACCATGAACTGGTTGGTGCGGAAAAAGTCCCGGCCCGGGACTTTGAAGACGAGAAACATTTCCAGGGATGCATGCCCATCGAGGCCATGGCTGAAAAAGGAGAGCTGACCATGGCCTATGGTCCGCTCAAGCCGGTGGGCCTGGTGGACCCCAAAACAGGGGAGCAGCCATTTGCCGTGGTGCAGCTGAGGGCTGAAAACCTTGAAAAGACCGCCTTCAACCTGGTGGGATTTCAGACCCGGCTGAAGCTCGGAGAGCAAAAAAGGGTCTTCAGCATGATACCCGGTCTGGATAATGCCGAATTTTTGCGACTGGGCAGCATGCACAGGAATACTTTTGTCAATGCCCCCCAGGTATTAACCGAAAAGCTTGAACTCAAGGCCAGGGCAGGGGTTTACCTGGCCGGGCAGATAAGCGGGGTAGAGGGGTACCTGGAATCCGCAGCCTGCGGGCTGTGGCTGGGACTGCGCCTGGGCCTGGAATACAAAGGAATCAATCCGCCCAGACCGCCGGGGGACACGACCCTGGGGGCGCTTATGAATCATCTTCAAAGCGATGCCAGGTATTTTCAGCCCAGCAATATTCATTTCGGGCTGTTCCCGCCTCTGAAAGCCAGGGCAAAAAAGGCCAGACGCAAGGAACTTCATGCCCAGAGAGCCCTGGAAAGCTTTGAGAAATGGCTGTCTGAGATCGTGGCTATCCAGCAATCCACTTGACCCAGATCTTTCTGGACCTGGGGCCGTCGAACTCGGTAAAGAAGATTTTCTGCCAGGTGCCCAGCATGAGCCTGCCGTTGTCCACGATGACCTGTAGCGATGGTCCCATGAGGCTGGTCTTGATGTGGGCGTCACTGTTGCCTTCGGTGTGCTGGTAGTCCCCGCTGCGGGGAATGAGTCGCTCCAGGTATACCAGGATGTCCCGGACCACAGAAGGGTCGGCCCCTTCGTTTATGGTCAAGGCGGCCGTTGTGTGGGAAGAATAAAGGGTCAACACTCCGTTTTGCAATTTGTTTGAGGACAGGTAATCCTGTACCTCACGGGTAATGTCCAGAAATTGCTCTCTCTTGGTGGTCTTGACCTTGAGGGAATCCATATTATACCTCCAGGGTTACTATTATAGCGACACTTTGTATAAATGAGCGCCTCGGCAACCGGGGACAGGCACCCCCGCACTAATTTTTCTGAAGGATGTTTGACGGCATTTTAAAAATAAGTGCGGGGGAGCCAGTCCCCTTCCAGCTTAAATAAAGTGTCGCTGTAGTGCTACTACAACGAAATATTTAAACTATGTATCTGCTCAGCGCTTTAAATGTGGCATGGCTTCCAGCCCGTCTACGGCTCGTAAGTCCCGTGTCTGCGGGCACAGCCCGCGTTGGTTCTTAGCGGGGACAGTCCCAGTACCAGGCGCTGAAACCCCGCCATGGTTCAAATTTTTCTTTTTTTGTATCTGCTTAGCACTACAGCGAAACTTATAAAAACTTTCCTACCTGTCTAAATTGGGGACAGGCACCCCCGCACTAATTTTTCTGAAGGATGATTGACAGGTTTTAAAAATAAGTGCGGGGAGAGCCAGTCCCCGGAGGTCAATAAATAAGTTTCGCTGTAGTGTTAGCGCTTTTAAGGAAAGCAGGGGACAGACTGCAATGAACCACATTATAATCTGCTTTCACCAGGAAATTAGTGCTTTTTTCAGGCTGCCCGACAAGACTAATTATATACTGCAAAGAAGGGCCGGCATCAAGGACATAATCGAAGCCCATGGTGTGCCGCATACCGAGGTTGGAGAGTTGCTGGTAAACGGTCTGGCAACCGGTTTTGACTATATACCCTGCCCCGGGGAAGAGATCACGGTAAACCCCGTTCAGGTGCCGGCGGACGTGACCAGGCCCACCCTGTTGCGCCCTACCCCTTACCCGGAAGTCAAATTCATAGCGGATGTCAACGTGGGCAAGCTGGCTATACTTTTGCGCATGCTGGGGCAGAATACCTTATGGAGCAACAGTTATGGGGACCGGGAAATTGCTGCTCTGTCCGCCCAGGAACGTCGCATCGTACTATCCACTGACAGAGGGCTTTTGAAGCGCAAAGAGATCGTTCACGGCCGCCTGATCCGGGCCTGTAATCCTGATGACCAACTGCGCGAGGTTGCCGGGCTTTACAGCCTGGATCTTTCATGCATTTTTTCCAGGTGTCTGAAGTGCAACCAGATTCTCGAGCCGATACCCAAGTCCAAGATAATTCACCGTTTAAAGCCCAGGACCAGAAAATTCTACGACTATTTTGAAATCTGTCCCGGGTGTGAGCGCATCTACTGGAGAGGCTCACACTGGGAAAAGATGTGCACTCGTATCCAGAACGCAGGCTGAAAGACGGTAAAGTATCGCGGGGACTGTCCCCAGTCACGCCAGAGGCGTGATTCAGGCACCCCCTGAATGCTTACATCAACTTTTACCACCTGATTTTTTTACCTTGTATATTTTACTTATTTTACCTTTAAGTTTTTAGCTCTCAAGGATACCAAAGGAGACCGACTTGGAAGTATTTATAATTGCGGTTGTGGCAACCCTGCTCGGGATTAAGGTCTGCTGGCAGACTTTTCTGGCCTGGTTGAACCGTTCCCGGGTCCTGGGAGTCAGGCATTCGCCTTCAGATACAGTGCTAAGAGTAATGGACCAGGATACCTATGAAAGGTCAGTGGATTATACCCTGGCCAAAAACAGGCTGGAGTTTTTCAATATATGGTACGGAGCCTTTGTACTGGCAATAATACTGTTTTCAGGGATTCTTCCCTGGCTTTATCACCAGTTTTTTTATTCCGGCACTGACTGGCAAGTTTTGAGGGATAGTTTTTTTCTGACAGTTATCTACCTGGTGATTGCCGTTACAGGGCTGCCTATTGATTATTATTCCCAGTTCAGACTTGAAGAGAGTTTTGGGTTCAACAAAAGCACCAGAAGTCTGTGGATTGCGGACCAGGTAAAAAGTTTAATTATCGGCGCGGTTATAGCCGTACCGCTTTTGAGCCTGATTATCTGGCTGATAATCAAGATGGGCAGCCTGTGGTGGATCTGGGCCTTTGCCGTGGTCTTTGTTTTTCAGTTGGTTAT
>PWSL01000032.1 GCA_003563255.1 Desulfonatronospira sp.
CCCAAGTACGACACCCGGGCCGACTGGGAGATACTCTGCGGCCTGTCCCAGAAAATGGGTCTGGATAAGCTGGCTTTTGAATCCATCGAAGACATCTGGCGCTACCAGCTTGCGGATACCGGGGTAAAACCTGAGGACTTCAAGGCCACCGGCATGGTATCTCTAACTGACAAGCCCATCTATTTTCCCAGGGAGCAGTTCAAGTTCAAGACCGCCTCGGGAAAAATTGAAATAATCGCCCCCAAATGGGAAGAGGCAGGCATTCCTTCTCTTAAGCCGTATGAGGACAAACAGGCTCCCAAGAAGGGCTGGTTCAGGATCACCTTCGGTCGCTGCGGCGTACATACCCAGGGTCATACCCAGAATAATCCAATCCTGCATGAGCAGATGCCCGAGAACGAACTCTGGATCAACGACAAAAAAGCCGCGGAAATGGGCATAAGCAACAATGACTTAGTCAAGGTCAGCGGCTCCAACGGTTATTCAGGCAAGATCAAGGCTTATGTGACGGAATTTATGCATCCGGACGCGGTATTCATGGTCCACGGCTTCGGAAGTGACGTCCCGGCGGAAACCAGGGCCAGAAACAAGGGAGTTGCCGACCACCGGCTCATGAAAGGCGGCCTGGACATCTGGGATCCTGCCGGAGGTGCAGTGGCCCTGCAGGAACACTTTGTGAAGGTGGAAAAGGCCTGATTATTATCACTACAGCGGCCACTGGGGACAGCGGCCACCGGGGACCGGCCACCGGGGACAGGCACTTTTGCCGACCCTAAACCGTAAAACGGCCGGACTATCCGGCGGCAAAAGAGCCAGTCCCCTTCCAGCTTATTATTATCACTACAGCGGCCACCGGGGACAGGCACTTTTGCCGACCTCAAACCGTAAAACGGCCGGACTATCCGGCGGCAAAAGAGCCAGTCCCGTGCCACATGCAAGAAGCTGGTATCCAGGAATACTGCCAGGAGTTTTTGAGGGGCCGGTTCAGGCATCCCCCTGAATGGTTACCGGAAAAGTACCCCCGAAAAAAACTGGATGTAAAAGAATCCATACGCAATACATATAAGCCCGGACAGTCTGTCCGGGCTTATCTGCTTGATTATATTTAATATTTTTGTTCAGCCGGATTTGGCTGGATTTGTTGATGGTGCCGAAGGGGGGATTCGAACCCCCACGGGCGGTGCCCACTACCCCCTCAAGATAGCGTGTCTACCTGTTCCACCACTTCGGCTTTGAAAAGAAGAGAATAGCCCTACAACGACACTAATTTAACACTACAGCGACACTTTGTGAAAATATCGCCTAGGCCACCGGGGACAGGCACTTTTGCCGACCTCAAACCGTAAAACGGCCGGACTATCCGGCGGCAAAAGAGCCAGTCCCCTTCCAGCTAAAATATAGTGTCGCTGTAGTGTTAACAAGTAACCCATTTTCTAAGTGTCGTTGTATGATTGATAAAAAGTAACCATTCAGGGGGTCCTCGGTGATGACTAATGGCCGGTATCTCCCCCCTGAATGGTTACGAAAGAAAGGCTCATTTGCTGGAGATGGGATTCAAGCCTTCTCTGCCGCCTTCACTGTCTACTCTCATGCTCTGCAGAGGTGCATGATTAAATTCTTCTTCCTGCTGCACAATCGAGCTTGGTTCTGTAGAATGCTCTTTGGCGGTCATATAAGTAAACGTCAGCGAGGTACAGAAGAATATTATGGCCACCCCGACTGTGAGTTTGGCCAGGATGCCGCCCGCCCCGCCGCTGCCGAAAAGGCTTCCGCCGCCTCCTCCAAAAATGACTCCCATGCCCTGCTGGCCGG
Organism: Desulfonatronospira sp.; assembly: GCA_003563255.1. GTDB lineage: Bacteria > Desulfobacterota > Desulfovibrionia > Desulfovibrionales > Desulfonatronovibrionaceae > Desulfonatronospira. Next base: position 1,813 of record PWSL01000032.1, read on the forward strand.
ACTGCAGAAGTACCAGGACCACAAGGACAACACAGGATATAAGATGCAGGGTTACTATCAGTGTTTGCAAAAAACCACCTCCAAATATAATTAAGCAAGGACAATTTGTGAAAATTTTTCAGCGCTTAAGCTTGAACCACCTACCAGAACCCCGTCCACGTTGTCAAGCGATATTATGGAGGCGGTGTTGTCAGGCTTTACGCTTCCTCCATACAGAATTCTGATCTGTTCAGCCTGGTTTAAAATGGATTTAAGCTTATCCCTGACCAGGTTGTGGGCGTGCTCAATTTCTGGAGGACCGGCGGTTTCTCCGGTGCCTATAGCCCATACAGGCTCGTAGGCCACTGCAAGGTCTTCAGGGGATGTAGCTGAAGAGATGTGTTGCAGGCCCTGCTCCAACTGGCGGTGCAGAACACTTTGAACCTCTCCCTGCTTGCGCTCCTCAAGCGTCTCCCCGATGCACAGGATTACCTTGAGACCTTTTTTCAGTCCAAAGGCAACCTTGGATGCCAGAAAGCCATTTTTTTCACCTATAACATGCCTGCGCTCGGAATGCCCCACCAAGGCATAAGTGCATCCGGCATCCAGAAGCTGGTCCGGATTAATCTCCCCGGTAAAGGCCCCCTGTTCGGCCGGATAAAAATTCTGTCCCCCAAGGTAAAACCCTTCCTGCCGGGAAAGCATTTCGCTTACACCCCGCAGGGCGGTAAAAGGGGGGCATAGAAGCACTTCGCGGTCATCCGGGAGATCCTTTCTAACTGCTACCACCAGTTCTCTGGCGGTCTGACAGGCTTCCTCCCAGGTTTTGAACATCTTCCAATTGGCGGCCATGAGTTTTCTGGGCATTTTTATTTCCTTACTCCTGTTAATTGATGCACTCTTCAAGGGCCTTGAATCCGGGCAGAGTCTTGCCTTCGAGAAATTCCATGAAAGACCCGCCACCTGTGGATATAAAGCTGTACTTGTCCTGCAGCTTGAGTTCATGAATGAGGGCGTCGGTATCTCCTCCACCAACAATAGTAGTAGCCTGCAGTCCGGCTGCTATCTCGGCTATATTACGCGAACCCTGGGAAAAGGGGCGGTTTTCGAATGCCCCCATGGGACCGTTCCAGATTACTGTTTTGGCCCTGTGCAGGACCTCGGAAAACAGGGTGCAGGTAGCAGGACCGATATCCAGGGCCATCAGATGAGCAGGTATTCCCTGGAAAGGGCAGACACCCTCTCCGGATTCAGCGTCAGGACCTTGACCAAGCATGAAGTCCACAGGCAGGTAAAACTGCACGTTCATGTCCATGGCTTTCTGCATTATTTCCCTGGCTTTATCCAGCAGGTCGTCCTCTACCCTGGAAGTTCCCACGGAATACCCATTGGCTTTGATAAACGTATTGGCCATGGCCCCTCCGATGAGCATGGCATCAACCTTGTCCAGGAGGTTTTCCAGAACGCCCAGCTTGGAGGAAACCTTGGCCCCGCCGGCGATGAGCACAAAGGGCCTGGCCGGATCTCCGACTTTTGACAGGTACTCCCATTCCTTTTTCAGGAGAAGCCCGCCAAGACAGGAGGACATATGCCTGGTCACCCCGACCACTGAAGCATGCGCCCTGTGGCTTACACCAAAAGCGTCATTTACGTATACCTCACCCATGCGGGACAGCTCTTTGCTGAAATCATCGTCGTTTTTCTCCTCCCCGGGATGAAATCTCAGGTTTTCCAGCATCAGTACTCCGCCTGATTCAAGCCCGTTTACCATTTCCCGGGTCTGTTCTCCAATGCAGTCCGGAGCCAGTGGGATATTCATACCCAGGATGGATCCCAGCCTCTCGGCAACAGGGGCAAGGGACAGTTCCGGCATTTTCCGGCCCTTGGGTTTTCCAAGATGTGAGCAGAGCACCAGCCTGGCATTTTGCTTCATGGCATATTTCAGGGTAGGGATGGATGCCTGGATCCTGGTCTCGTCCTGTACCCGGCCGTCCTTGAGAGGAACATTGAAATCCACCCGTACCAGTATTGTTTTTCCTGACAAATCCATTCCATCGATAAACTTCATCGTGAACTCCTTGAAATATTAGTATGTTGGGGCCGTATGCCTGCGGGCTGGAAGCCATGCGACACTTAAAGCTCTGAACAGATGCTGAACTTCAGGGATCAATGTACAAACCTGAATCCGTGAAAACAGGTTCCAAAATTTGTCAAAAAGGCCGCAAAAACACACTCCAAGGCAGACTAGGCTTTGTCCGCGACCTTGCGCGGAAAAAGTGCCCCTTCGGGGCATCATCCGGTTAACCCTTGCAGGATGCTTTGAGCACGGGGACTGGCTCTCGGGGCATTTTTTTTTTCTAATCTGTTTCTTGTTTAATAAGAAAATAAGTGCCGGGGTGCCTGTCCCCACAAACATGCACTTGTTCCCAGGCTCCAGCCTGGGGACATTTTCTTGTTCCCAGGCTCCAGCCTGGGGACATCGCTTTTTTGTGGCTCCAGCCACTTTTATAAGAAGCGGCTGGTGCCGCAAGCACAAAGCGTTCCCAGGCTCCAGCCTGGGAACGAGAGGTAACCATGAACGAAGAACCTCGAACCGATTTTAACGACCAACATGTTGTTCCGAAATATGTGCTAAGCGCCTGACATTGGATAAACTACACGGATTCAGATACAAAATTAATTCTCAAGGTGCCTTTCGGCAATGGGTTCAGGCGAAATTTTTCTGTTATTAAAACATCATTGAGGAAAATTCAATACATAAGGGTTAGACCCCTGGCCACTGTTTTGGCTATGGAAATATTTTATTCGCAGGAATGGTTTCCTTTGATTTTGTTGGTTCTCAGGTAACCCTTCAGGGGGATGCCGAAACCGGCCCGGGGACAGTCCCCGCGACCTCTGTTCCTGCACAAATACACGAAAGTACAGACGCGAAGTTTTGTGAACCTGCACAATAATTACGTAGCGGAGGACAGTCACCAGGCCTGGTGCCGGTAATCAACACCCAGGACCCCCTGAATGTTTACGTTCTCAGCGGGGACGGGGATCAGGTTCTCCCCGCACATATTTTTCTGAAAGAAGACTGACGGGGTTGAAAAAATATGCGCGGAGAGAGCCAGTTGAAAGGGAGCAAGCAGTACTAAACTTTTTGACCCCTGACCACGTATACAGGGTCACTGACCCAGGTATGCCCGGTATGAGGGTCGTCCGCAGGACGCCACCAGTTGCGGATGCTGGTACTTTCCAGTTTTTCAAAGCTCTCAGCCTGCATCAAAAGGTCCAGAACAAAGCCGGTTCTCTCAAACTCGTGCAGTTCCTGCCAAAGGCGGACCACTTTGGGGGGAAACCAGCGGTTTGAAATACCCACCAGGAATATTCCTCCCGGACGAAGAACCCTGGCCACCTCGCGGGTAACGGCCAGGGGGCTGGTCAAGTACTCCACTGACAGGCTGCATAAAACTGCATCAAAGGAGTGATCCTCATAGGGCAGTTCCGGGTGGCGGTTCAAATCATGTACCACATGCGAGTTCAGGACAGGATTGACCTGCATCTCCTCTGCATTGAGCCCCAGTCCGGCTACCTTGACCTGCAGATTCTGCGGGATGTGGGATGCAACACTGCTCATGAGATCGAGCACCTCCATGTCAGGCCTGAGCTCCCGGGCATACTGTCCGGCCAGGAATTCCCGGGCCTGGGAATCAATATGGTCAATAAACCGTGGAGAAGTATAAAATCCGGTATCATCGGTGTCGTCGATTCTCTCAAAGGCGTAAGGAGAATAAAAATCTGTAGGTAAATGCCCCTGCCTGGCCTGCATACCAGGCCCACTTCCCAGGATTTCTTCCATCCAGTGATTCATTCTACCGCCGGTTTCACATTCCTTGGCCGCCAGGTCTTCCAGCCGCGCTCTGACTTCCAGCCTGTAATCCGACAAGGGATGTGCGCAGTCAGCCTTAAGCTCAGTATTGTCTTTATAAACTACTCGGCAGGGCCGCATATCAGCACTGAAAAATCCAGAACCTGAAAGCATGCCCCTGGGATAAAACCTGCCCCTGCAGGGCTGTACCGGCCTTCCTAAAAACTGGCGGCGCTGAAAGGTTTCCGGCCGTGTACTGATAATGTCCTTTCCGTTTCTGGCCGGAACGGCCTGCCCGGGATCACAGGTTATGAAAGCTTCTCCGCCAGCCGGCTGACCCAGCAAAGCCTCCTTAAGGTCTTCAGGGAAAATATCCCTCCAGATATTGGCCTTTCCGGCCATGAAAAACTCACGATGTACAGCCTCGGGGCTTTCCCAACTGATTTCAAAGGTAATGGCTGCCAGGCAATCATTGTCCAGTTTTTTCATCGTCTCCTTCTTTGCTCACCCTGAATTGGGTTCTGATGTTTAAACCGATGCACTTTACCCTGTTTTTACAAACCTGCTTTAAATGTTACTAAGGGGACAGGCAGGTACTCAAGAATAACTCATAAAGAGTATATAATTTTGATTATTAATACTGTTTATTCCAGTGTCAACCAGTTTACTTGCGGTAATGCGGGACCAAACCACTTCTATGGACAATTCAGCCGAAAAGTTCTAAAGTGGGCTATGCCCGCAACCCAAAGAAGAAGATTATTGAACCACAAAGACACGAAGGTCACTAAGCTTAAAACAGTAAGGAGGGTATTTTTTGAAAACCGGGCAACGGTTTTCAAAAAGGCTGCCTTTTCATTTGCCG